>JAKAWO010000309.1:0-3224 GCA_021827255.1 Acidobacteriota bacterium
TCGCCGGCTCTGAGCGTAAAGGCCGCGTCCAAGCCGAGCAAATGGCCGAACACAAATCGCGCGTCGCGCGCGGAGCGGTCGCGCAAGTGAAGATCGGCGATGCCGGTGATCTGGTACGTGCCGGCGGGCCTGGGCGCGGAGGCTCGCGCGCCGCGAGCGGCTCCCGCCACGGCCGATAATGAAACGCCGGCGATCAACGCCAGAAGACCCGTTGATCGAAGCGCATGCCGCGCGGCGCGGGTGAGGGAATTGGGTTTCATGGTTTTCTCTCCTGTGGCGGATAAATCAACTCCGCTGCGACGGGCCCTTCTTGGCTTGCGGCCCAGCCCAAGCCAGCCGCTTCGCGCCGGAGCGGCTGGTCAGCGGTTAGCCATTATATCCCCCTTCGCAAGCGGGAAGGCAATCCTGTTGAGAGCGCGAAGCCGCGATGGTCAACACGCCATGCCTCATCGCCCACTTCATGCCCATGTTGTTGCGGAAGCAGCCGAATGGCGCAGGTCTCGCCGCCCGGGTCATGCCATGCTCTGTGACCAGCGTCACCGCGCGCGGAGCAGAACCCGCCTAGCGTTGACAATCAGAAAAGCTCGGAACGGCCAGGAGCATCGCGGGACCGCGGTAGAGAATGCTCCGAAGGAGACATGCCATGCCGGAAGAGCCGCAGAACGTTCTCCAGATTCTTAAGTCTGAGTTGGAGTTTATTGAATACGGCGGATACGGCTTCCCAAACCGATGGGAAGGCACGTTGTTCGCGGATTCTCCCACATGCCTTAATTATGGATACCCCTACCGGACTCAGCCCTGTAGCCAGTGCCCGCTGATGCAATTCGTCCCGGAAGACAAGCGTGCTTCAGCCATGCCCTGCCACCACATTCCGCTAGACTCCTCTGGGCGAACGATTGAGGGGATGGAACGCGCGGGGAGTCAGGCTGAGCTTCAAGACGCGGTCAAAGCCTGGTTGCAGCAAGCGATCCATCGCCTGGAGTCGCCGACGACGGTCACAAACCGTTAGCCCATTGCGGTCTGAAGGGCCCTCTGGTAGCCGGCCATCGTGGACCATGCCCTGTCGAAAGTTTTTCGTCAATCCAGGGCGACAGGTTCGCCGTGGGGGTGAACTCTTCAGGCCACGCGCTGCCGGGCGGCAACGGCCTCTTTGAGCTGCTCGGAGGTGATGGACCTCGGCCGCATGATGGGTGTGCCCAAGGCGCGGTTCAGGATCAACTGCGCGCACATGCCCATCGCGCGGGAGACGCCGAACAGGACGGTGTAATAATCGAACTGCTCCAGGCCGAAATGATAGAGGAGGGATCCGGAGATGGCGTCCACGTTCGGCCAAGGGTCCTTCGCGCGACCTTGCTGCTGAAGAATGGCGGGCGTGAGGGCGTAAAGCCGATCCACGATCTTGAAAACTGCGTCCTCGGCGCAAACGCGCTGGCCGAACGCGTGGAGGGCTGTAAACCGCGGGTCGGTGACGCGAAGCACGGCGTGCCCGTAGCCAGGGATTACGCTGCCTTCTTTCAACCGGGCCCGGATGAAATCACCCAGTTGCTGGTCGGTCGGGGTGCCGCCAAATTCGTGCTGGATCTCCAGAACAAAGTGGAGGCATTCCTGGTTGGCGAGTCCGTGCAAGGGGCCTGCCAGCCCGTTCATGCCGGCGGAGACCGCCAGGATAGGACTGGACAGGGCTGAGCCGACGGTGTGGCAGGTGAAGGCGCTCACATTGCCGCCTTCGTGGTCGCAATGCAAGGTCAGATAGAGCCGCAGGAGATTTGCGAACTCGCCGGAAGGGTCAGGCAGGCCGAGCATCTGGGCGTAGTCAGCGCTCCAATCCAGCTCCGGACGCGAAGACCTCAAAGTCCGCTGCCCGGTGTGAATTCGGTAAATGCCTGCGGCGATGGCGGGAAGCTTCGCCAGCAGCGCGAGGGAATCCTCGAGGGCCGCTTCCCAGTACTCGTCCTTGTGCATTCCCTGCGCGTAGCGGCGGCTAAAGACCGACTCCCGCTGCAGCGCGAGGATCGCCGCGCTGAACATCGTCATGGGGTGGGAATCCGCCGGCAACGCAAAGAGCAAATCCCAGATGTAATTCGGGATTGAGGAGCGCTCATGCAATTCCGTCTGGAGCGCCTCCAGCTCCCGCGCGACGGGCAGCCTGCCGGTGAGGAGAAGGTAAAAGACCTCCTCCGGTTTGCGCGCGGCGAGCTTGCCGATGGGAATCCCGCGAACGATCAGCCCTTTGTCGGGCTCGACGAGTGAGGTGTCACAGAGCAACCCGGTTACGCCGCGCATTCCGCCGAAGACCTGACTCAAGGTCACTTGGGAGAGCACCGTTGAGCCCGCCCCGTCAATCAAATCGCGCGCTTCCCTTCTCAGATTCGGAATCCGATTGCTTAGCTCTTCTTTTAACGTCGCCACTTGGGCCTCTATGGCAGCCAATCGCTGCTCTATTCGAGATGTCCGGCTTTGCGCGCTGGCACCTCGGCCCTCCAGTTAAAGTTTGCCCCCAACGCGGCGAAACGCAGTGACCGCGATTACCAACTAAGGTGATGCAGATCACTCAGGCGCTCTAGGCCCGTCGAAGGAAAGCCGCAACAAGACCGAAAACCATCCTCCAGGGGAGCGGCTGGTTTGACTTTGCGTTTGGCGGTGACCTATGATGCGCGCGGATGAACGAGAAGCCCCAACGCGCGACTTCTGCGAGCCCCGGCCAACCGCGGCGCGGAGCCGTCAAGGGCAATTCCGAGTTGCGAACCCGGCCGGAAAGCGCGCCCGCTGGCGAACGGCGGTGTTCCGAAGCCGAGCGACGCTGGCGAGAGCAAGTCCTCCAACCCTGGCTCGAAAAAGCGCCCGAGCGCATGGAGCGCTTCACGACTGTCTCCGGCGCGCCGATTGAACCGCTCTACACCCCAGCCGATCTGGAGGATTTCGATTATGGGCGCGATCTGGGCGACCCGGGCGAGTTTCCATTTGCGCGCGGCATTCACCGCACGATGTACCGCGGAAAGCTGTGGACCATGCGCCAGTTCTCCGGGTTCGGCACGCCGGAGGACGCCAACCGCCGTCTGCACTATCTCCTGGCGCAAGGGCAAACGGGGCTTTCCATCGCCTTTGACTTGCCAACCTTGATGGGCTACGACTCGGATGACCCGCTCGCCGAGGCGGAGGTGGGCAAGTGCGGCGTAGCCGTCAGCTCGCTCGAGGATATGGATACCTTGCTCGCGGGCGTGCGG
>JAKAWO010000309.1:3234-3560 GCA_021827255.1 Acidobacteriota bacterium
CGGCTCGAACAGGTTACTATTTCAATGACCATCAACTCGCCGGCCGCCATGATCTGGGCGATGTACCTGGTCGCGGCCGAAAAGGACGGCGCGGACTGGCGGAAGATTTCTGGAACCCTGCAGAACGACATCCTGAAGGAGTATATCGCGCAGAAGGAATACATCTTCCCGCCTCAACCCTCCATGCGCCTGGTGGTCGATTCGATGCTTTTCAGCGCGCGCGAAGTTCCGCGCTGGAATCCGATCTCGATTTCGGGCTATCACATCCGCGAGGCGGGGGCGACGGCGGCGCAGGAGCTGGCCTTTACGCTCCGCGACGGAATTGA
>JAKAWO010000310.1 GCA_021827255.1 Acidobacteriota bacterium
GAGCAGAACATCCACGTGATTGACCAGTTTAACTGGATTTTGCAGGCTCATCCCATCCGCGCCGCCGCCGCCGCCAGCAAGCCGTTCCGTCCCGACCACGGCGACGCCTCCACCAACTACAATGTGGTTTTTTATTACCCCAAGGGCGTCAGCGTCTCGTTTGGTTCAACCCAATTCGACAAGGGATGGTGGGACGTGGCTTGGCGCTTTTTTGGCAGCAAAGGCGTTTCAGAGACGCATTACTCTGGGCCGGTGGCGATTTATGGCGAGGAGCCGTGGCATTGGCAGGGCAGCGTGTCCGCACCGTCCTCGGGCCAGGAAAAATTTTCCGCCTCGGGCGTGTTTCACGACAACCTCGCGCAGGCCGACCCGATGAAGAAGAAGTCGTTTGTGGACAGCATCCTGAGCGGCCATTTCCACAATCAGGCGGCCGAAGGCGTGGAGTCCGCGCTCAGCTCGATGATGGCCCGCCAGGCCGCCTACAGCGAGGATGACGTGACCTGGGATGGCCTGCTGGCGAGCGGGCTGGCGTGGGAGCTGCCCGTCAACATCAACCAGTTCGCGTAGCGCTGACCTTCAGGTCGGCGAGTGGTCGTGGCAGCCACGGTCCGTGCTTTCCTGAATGTGGGCTTTCGTCGTCCCTGAACCTCGCGGTTAATGCAAACTGCCAACGGACCGTGGTTCCACCACCGAGCGGCCACCCGACCGATTTCGCGACAGGGCATCGGCTGCATGAAGGGAGGCTATTCGCATGGCCAACGATTCATCCCGCCGCGATTTTCTCAAAATCTCCGCCGGTGCCTTGCTGGCGGGCTCCGGAATCGTGTCTCCCTCCGGCGCCACCGCCGAAGCCGCGCCGGCCTCCAATCCGCCGCCCATCAAGAAGGGCGTGCTGATTAGCATGCTTCCGAAGAATCTGAGTTATCTCGACCGCTTCAAGCTGGCGCGCGCGGTGGGCTTTGAGGTGGTGCAGGCGGAGACCGTCTCCGACCCGAAGGAGGCCGAAGACATTCTGCGCGCCTCCCAGTCCGCCGGCCTTCCCATTGATTCGGTCATGAACATGGCGCATTGGAAATATCCGCTCTCTTCGAGCGACCCGGCGGTGGTCGAGAAAAGCCTCGACGGCATGCGGACCTCGCTTCACAACGCGAAACTTTGGGGCGGGGGCGCGGTGCTGCTGGTGCCCGGCGTCGTCACCCCGGAGGTGACTTATCGCCAGGCGTGGACGCGCTCGCAAAAGCAGATCCGCAAGCTGATTCCGCTCGCCGAGCGCCTCCAGGTGGTCATCGCCATCGAGGAAGTGTGGAATAAATTCCTGCTCAGCCCGCTCGAAATGGCGCATTACCTCGACCAGTTCCAAAGCCCCTGGGTCGAGTCGTGGTTTGACGTGGGCAACGTGGTGCTCTACGGCTATCCGCAGGATTGGATTCACACTCTCGGTCATCGCATCAATCGCCTGCACGTCAAGGATTTCAAGATGGTCAAGAATTGCTACGAGTGGGTGAATATCGGGGAGGGAGCGATTGACTGGCCGGCGGTGCGTCAGGCCCTCGCCGACATTGGCTACCACGGTTCGGCCACTTGCGAGCTGCCGGCGGGCGATGAGGCCTACCTGCGCGACGTCAGCCGCCGCGTGGACCAATACGTCCTCGGAGTGTCATGACCCTGCTCGAACCGACGCCCGCCCGCAAGACCGGCGCGGCCGAGCGTTCCACCCGCGCGCTTCGAGCCTCACCCCTTCTCAGCTTGACCGTGGGGTCCTTTCCGGTTCTAAAATCATAGGGTGTCGCGTCTGATGGCGAAAACTCTGACCCGCCGCGAGCTGCTTTCAGGGGGGCTGGGGCTCGGCATGGCGCTCGGCGGATCGGGCTTTCCCTTGGCGAAGTCAAGTCTCTCCCCCATCCGGTTTCGCAACGTCGCCCAGGCCGCCGGACTTGGCTTTACCGTTCACAACCATCCTACGCCGCAAAAGCATTTGATCGAGACCATGACGGGCGGCATTGCCGTCTTTGATTACAACCAGGACGGCCTGCCGGACATTTTCTTCGCCAACGGGGCGCAGCTTCCCTCGATGGCCAAGAGCGAGCCGAAGTATTTCAACCGCCTTTACCGCAACGACGGCGGCATGCGATTCACCGACGTCACGGCGGAAGCCGGCGTCGCTGGCCGAGGCTACTCGATGGGCGCCGCGGCCGCCGATTATGACAACGACGGCCAGGTGGACCTGTTCGTCGCCGGAGTTTTTCGCAACCTCCTCTATCGCAATCTCGGCCACGGCCGATTTGAAGACGTCACCGAAAAAGCGGGAATCAAAAGCGACAAATGGTCGGTCGCGGCGGGCTGGTTCGATTACGATAACGACGGCTGGCTCGATCTCTACGTCGTCAATTACGCCCAATTCTCGATGGACGACAACCGCTTCTGTGGCGATCGTGACCGCAATATCCGCACCTACTGCCACCCCCGGTATTTTGAAGGACTGAGCGGAACGCTTTATCGCAACCGCGGCGACGGAACCTTCGAGGACGTCACGGTCAAGTCCGGCATCGCCCGGCACATCGGCCGCGGCATGAGCGTCGCCTTCGCCGATTACGACGGCGACGGCTTTATGGACGCCTTTGTCACCAACGACAATCAGCCCAATTTCCTCTTTCGCAATCGCGGCAACGGAACCTTCGAGGAGGTTGGCTTGCTGTCCGGAGTGGCCTTGACCGACAATGGCGAGCCCGTCTCCAGCATGGGAGTTGATTTCCGCGATTACGACAACGACGGCCGGCCCGACCTTATCGTCACCGACTTGGCCAATGAAACGTTCCAGCTTTTCCGCAACATCGGCAAAGGCATGTTCGAGGATGCCAGTTATCCGAGCGGCTTGGCCACGCTCACCGCGCCGCTCAGCGGCTGGGGCGACGGCTTTGTGGACTTTAACAACGACGGTTGGAAGGACCTGTTCACCGCCGACTCGCACGTGGACAATAACGTCAGCCTCTTTGAGGCGACCCAGTACAAACAGCCCAACACGGTTTTCGCCAACGACGGCCACGGCGCGTTCCTCAACGTTTCGCGCCAGGCGGGAGCGGATTTCCAAATCCCCCAAGCCCATCGCGGCGTCGCCTTTGCGGACTTCAACCGCGATGGCAAGGTGGACGCCGTCACTTCCTCATTGCGCGGCCCCGCCGAGCTTTGGCAGAACGTCAGCCCCGATGCCCATCATTGGATCATTCTGAAATTAGTCGGGCGCAAGAGCAATCGGGACGGCATCGGCGCGACGGTCCGCATTGGAAACCAAGCGAACCTCATGACCAGCGCCGTCGGCTACGCTTCTTCCAGCCACTTTGGCGTCCACTTCGGCCTGGGAAACGTTCAAAAGATAGACCGGATCGAGATTCGATGGCCGAGCGGCGTCGAGCAGGTTTTGCGCGGCGTGTCGGCTGACCAGTTCCTCGAAGTCCGAGAGCCCGCCGCTTAGGTTCCGGGCGGCGTGATCCTGATTTGTTCCTTTTCCGTCCGCCGTTCCGCTTCCTGCGCCTGGTGAATCCGTTGGTATTGCCGCA
>JAKAWO010000311.1 GCA_021827255.1 Acidobacteriota bacterium
TCCAGATTCTCCCGCTCCATTTCGCTCAACACCAAGTCTGCTTTGCGCCGCCCGGTCCGCATGCTTCACCTCCTTGCAGAAGTAAGACGGCCAGCGCCACATTTTATTCATCTTATTTCAGGGACAGAACACTAGCAGGGTGTTGAACAACACCTGAAACAAATTGGCATATAGTTCGTCTTAGGCAGTGAGTGGAGTGGTGGAGCGGGAGGAGGCGGCGGATGCGTGGTGAAGAGCGGCAGCAGCGGTCGATGTTGATGGTGTTGAACCTGGAACAGCGAGTTCCCCGGAACCATCCGCTTCGGCGCATCAAGCAACTGGCGGAAACGGTGCTGCAGGGGCTGTCGCCAAGCTTCGACCGGATGCACCGCGCGACCGGAAGGCCAGCGATTCCGCCCGAGCGCCTGCGCAAAGCCTCGCTGCTGATGGCGCTCTACACGGTGCGCAGCGAGCGGCTGTTGTGCGAGCAACTCGACTATAACCTGCTGTTCCGCTGGTTCCTGGATCTGGAGTTGGACGAGGCGAGCTTCGACCATTCCAGCTTCAGCGCCAATCGCACGCGGCTTTTGGAACACGAAGTGGCGGGAGAATTCTTCCGCGGAGTGGTGGCGCAGGCGCGTGCGCTCAAGCTGCTCTCCGGCGAGCACTTCACGGTGGACGGCACCCTGATCGAGGCCTGGGACTCGCTTAAGAGCTTCCAGCGCAAAGGCGCGGAAGCGAGCAAGCGGTCGGACGATGATCCGGGCAATCCGACCGTGAACTTCCACGGCGAACGCCGCGCTAACGAAACTCATCAGTCGACCACTGACCCGGAGGCGTTGCTGGCACGCAAGGGCAAGGGCAAAGAGGCCAAGCTTTACTACTCGGCCAACGCGCTGGCCGAGAACCGCAATTTCCCGCTGGGCGACTTTCAGGTCGAGCCGGCGGACGGCAAAGCTGAGCGGCGCGCGGCGGAGGCGATGGCCGACGAGCGGCTGGCGGGCAGTGGCCGCATTACTTTGGCTGGGGACAAGGGCTACGATACTCACGGCTTCGTCGCGTCGTGCCGCGCACTCAAGATCACCCCGCACGTGGCACAGAATCACGCGCGGCCGGGGGGGGGGCCGCGCTCGACGCGCGCACCACTCGGCATCCGGGTTATGCGGTCCGTCAATGGATGCGCAAACGGATCAAGGAGGGCTTCGGCTGGATGAAGACCATCGGCGGGCGGCGCAAAACCCGCTATCGCGGACGCGCGCGGGTGCAGTGGCACGCTTACCTGGTCGCTGCCGCCTACAACCTGCCGAGAATCGCGCGCTTGGCGCCCGCCCCCACATGAAACCGCCGGGTTCATGGCCGTCCCGCTCCGTACCGCGGAGCAAAAGCCCAGCTCAATCCTACTGACCTACTGATCTGACCTCCACTCCTCGCAAAGGACTATGCCACTGACTATCCAACGCCGTTCTTCAACAGCCCGCTAGGCGAACCAGCGGCAACGCTGATGCCAGAGCGCCAAGCTCGACCATATGGCGCCAGAGCGTGACAGGATCGCCACGAACCGATACGGGTCACATCCTCTCGCCCTCTTTTGATCATAGGACGGGTCCGCGCAAGCCCGGAAGCAGTTCAGTCAGTCCCTTGGCGATGAACTCTACGGCGACCGCCATCAGGATTAGTCCGAGCAGGCGGGTGACAACGTTGATTCCGGTTGTGCCCAGGATTCGTTTGGTTGGCCCGGCCAGACGCAACGCGATCCAGAGGAAAATGACAACAACTCCGATGATCCCCAGGATAACTGCGTCGTCGGCCCAGTTCTTCGCTCGCTCCCCATAGATCAGGGCCGCGCTAATGGCGCCAGGACCGGCTGCAACCGGAACGCCAAGCGGGACAACGGCAACTGCCATCTTTCGCGCCGCTTCGTCCACCTCTTCGTCGGCACGGTGAACGCGGCTCGGTCGGCCGTGCAGCATGGCGATCGCCATCATCATGAGGATAATGCCGCCGCCAACAGTAAACGACGCGATGCTGATCCCCAAAATGTGAAGTAAGGGATCGCCGACGAGAAGGGCGATCATCAGCACGATGAATGCGGTCGTTGCGGCCCGGTCGATCGTGCGCTTTCGTTCCTCCGGAGTATTATTGGCTGTCAACGTAACAAACACTGGCACGGCTCCGATGGGATCGAGCAGCACGAACAAAGCAATCGCAATCTCAGCATACGACTTCCAGTTCCGCATGATTCGATAATCACCTCCATAATTTTCTCGCCGAGAAGCGAGCCTTTCTAACCTGGCGGGCTCCGGCAGGTTCGGCGCCGAGTGGTTGCCGGCTCTCCGCTCCGCGAGCCCGGTCGCCCAGCGCGGGCTGCTGTACCGGATCGCGGCGGAGTAGCGTTGGGGAGAAAGCCTCAGCGTTCACTTATCAAGAGCGATCCTGGCGCACGGATCTCCGCGAGTCCGCTTGAAATCGGATGATCCGGAGAAACTCCGCCACAACAAGAGCGGTAACCTTCAATGCCGATACGTCAGCCCAGGGTTGGGCAGCGCAGTCAGCGCACGCGTGAAACCGCCATCCGAGGTTTGGCAAGACATGATAGCGGCGAGCTTGTCAGCGCCATACTTGATCGGCATGCCGAGGAGCGCGCAGGATCATGCCTGCGCTGGCGCGATGCTGGCCTTCTCTCGCTCGACTTCCTCTTCCGCCTGGCGCACAACTGTCATCGTCTTAAGCAAGCTTGAAGGATTGACGCTGATTGAATCGATGCCCTGCCGCGCCAGGAAACTTGCAATCTCCGGATAATTCGCGGGAGCCTCTCCGCAGATTCCAACATGGCGGCCGTTGCGCCGGGCGCCAGCGACTGCAAGCCGGAGCATCTCCAACATGCCTGGATCACGCTTGTCAAAGTCGAATGCGACGATTTCGGAGTCTCGGTCCACCCCCAAAGTGAGCTGCGTGAGATCGTTCGACCCAATCGAGAAACCGTCGAAGAAAGCCGAGAAAGCGTCGATCTGGATGACATTGTTGGGAATCTCGCACATCACATAAATCTGCAGGCCGTTTTCGCCCCTCTGGAGCCCCCGCTCGGCCATCGCATCGATGACGCGGCGCGCCTCCTCTACGCGGCGGCAGAAGGGCACCATGACGCAAAGGTTCGTCAGGCCCATCTCATCACGCACACGGCGAAGCGCTGCGCATTCCAGCGCAAAACCTGGGGCGTAAGCAGGGTGCGCGTAACGGGAGGGGCCACGAAATCCAAGCATCGGATTGGCTTCCCTTGGCTCGAACCCCGCGCCGCCCATCAGCTTGGCGTACTCGTTGGTTTTGAAATCGGAAAGACGCACAATCACCGGCTTAGGATAGAAGGCAGCGGCGATCGCGCCGATACCCTCGGAGAGTTTCTCGATGAAGAAGTCGGGTGGATGCGGGTAGTGCTTGGTCAGGCGCGCGATGGCCGCGCGGGCTTTAGCAGGTTGCGGAAAAATGATCGTTTCTCAGTCGATTATGTAGTAGGATAGTGGTCATCCGTGGCGTGAGGAGGATGCGGGAATGCGCGGGACGGACCGGCG
>JAKAWO010000312.1 GCA_021827255.1 Acidobacteriota bacterium
TAACCGTCCCGCCTTCATTCGCCCGCCCTCCTTTACCCCCGGTTCGTTACATTGTAGCCCAGGACTCGCAGTTTGCTCCGGCGGCTTTCCCTCGCGCGCCGCCACCCTGTTGCCCACCGCCGGCGGCGTGGTTTGTCGAATGGGAGAAAGCCCTGCTCCCCCCGGCCATCCGCCCGACCATGGGTAGTCTATTGACTGCGCCGGAGCAGTGGTGGCAATGGTTCTAATTGGGCAAATGGGATTTTCAGCGAACAAATGGCTGTATCTTGTAACCTACTTATAATAAATAATTTACATTGGTCCGGCAGGGATAAATTTGCAATGGGATCCCGTTTTGTGTTTGCTTTCGAGGCAGGGCGGGGAATTTACCCCTGCCTCGCTTTCGAATCCCGGCTTAACGACTCGTCCGGGAGTTCGACCTCGCGGTCGCATCATCGCGAAGTCATGAGGGTGGGATCTCGACGGAGGATGCGAGCGCGGCTCCGGAAGCCTCGCTCGGGGCAGCGTGGTAAGCCGCCAGGATATCGGTCAGGCCGATCACGCCCTGAAGGTCGTTGAAGTCGGCACGGTGAACCACGGGCAGCACGGGCCAGTCACCAATTTCCTGAAGGGCGTGGTCGAGAGGCTGATCGGGATGTAAGCGCGGCATCAAGGTATTGGGCAAGGCGTTGGAGAGACGCACGTCGCCTTTACCTTCCTCGTTCAAGCGGCGCAGCGTGTCTTTGGAGACGCCGCGCCAGTTGCCGTCGTGATGGCTGATGAGGAAGAACTGCTGGTGGAGCGCCTCGACGCGCGGCAGAACCTCGGCCACGGTTTCCTCCTCGCGCAGAACCAAGTCGGTCGGCGGGCGCATCGCATCCTCGATGCGCAGGATCGCCTCCTCGCGCTTCTGCTCCATCGAGGGCAAATCAATCCCATCCTGTCGCGCCAGAAGGTCAAATAGAGGAGCCGGCTGATAGCGATAACCGATGAGGTAGGCGATGGTATTGGAGATCATGACGGGGATGATGATGGAGTAGTTGCCGCTCACCTCCATGACCATAAACACGGAGGTCATGGGAACGCGGAGGAAGCCAGCGAAGAGCGTGCCCATGCCTACCAAGGCGAAGCTGCCCACGCTCACGCCCAGGTTGGGGAAAAAGTGGCGCTCGATGCCGCCCACGGCGCCGCCCACCATCGCGCCGACAAAGAGCGTGGGCGCAAACATGCCGCCGGGCGCGCCGCTGGTGAAGGAGAAGGTGGTAGCCAGAATCTTGAAAATAGCGAGCAGCGCCAGAATCTTCCAAGTGAATTGGTCGTGGAGCGCCTGGTCAATGAAGTTGTAACCGGCGCCCATCACTTGGGGGAACCAAATGCCGATCCCGCCGACAATGACGCCGGCGGCAGCGGGCTGGAAGTAATAGGTCCAGCGCGGCAGCGCCTTCAGGCGAGGACGAAGGTAGGCGATCAGCTTGGCGAACAGGAGCGAGCAGAGGCCGCCGCCGACGCCGAGCACGGCGTAGGCCAACAATTCGATGGGGCGGCTCAAACGATAGGCCGGGACTCGGAAGAGCGGCTGCTCGCCGAGAAATAGGCGCAGCACCATGACGCTCGAGACCGCCGCCAAAACGATGGCGCCGAGCACCGCCGCGCTCCAATTGCCGATGACCTCTTCAATCACGAAAAGGACGGCGGAAATCGGAGCGTTGAAAGCGGCAGCCAATCCCGCCGCCGCGCCCACCGGCGCAATGAGGCGGACTTTCTCGCGCGACAAGCGCAGCCTCCGGCCGAGCGCCGAAGCGATGCCGGCCCCCATTTGCAACGAAGGGTCTTCAGGCCCCAGCGACAACCCGCCCCCGATGGCCAGCGCGCAGGTGACGAATTTCCCGATCACGGTGCTGAAGGGGATGAACCCATCGTAGATATAGACCGCCGCCTTGGTTTGATTGACGCCGCTGCCTCGAACGCGCGGAAAAAAGTGGATCACCAATAGGGCGACCCCGATGCCGGCGATCGCCGGGACAAGCACGACACCAGGGAATCCCGGCGCCAGCGACGAACCGAGCAGGCGAAGGTGGGTCCAGTCAATAGCAATGTGAAAGCAGACAACCGCCAGGCCGCTAAAAAGGCCGATAATCACCGCCAGCAACAAGAACAGCCAGTCCTCGCGAAACACAAGACTGGGGGCGCGCAAGCGGCGGAGAAAGCCCCAAAGATTCGACAGCAGACGGGAGGCATTGGACGGAGCTCCATCACCTGGCGAAATGGTTGGCGAGGTCTCAGTCACGGAGCACGCCTCGCTGGCGGGTGATGAGAACCAGGGCTTGGTCGAGGGGCGTTCCGGGGCCACATTGGTGGGTGGCTGCGCCCTCCGCCGCTGCAACCGCATCCATCAGCGGAAGCAGCAGGTCTGGCTGGCGCAGGAGTTTCCCTTCTACGGCGTTTGGCTTGATCTTGAGGAGCTGAGCGTAGGCGGCCTGGAGCGGATCCGGAGAACCGCTGGCAGAAAGGTTATCGGCGCTGGATTTGGCGCACTCTTGCAAACGCGCGCGAGCGCGATTGAAAGCCAGCAAGGCGCGGCGGACGCGCAGGCGCTCCGCCAAGCGGGGCGCATTGGGGTCGGAGGATAGGATGGCGCGGCTGACGGCAAGCTCTCGGACCTGCTGCGGGTTTGCGGCTCGATCCGCCACGGCCGTCCGCAGGTAACGGTCGGCTTGCGTGTAGCGTCCCAGGTGGAAAGCAGCCTCGCCGGCGCCGGCCCAAGCCAACGTCGGATGGCGGTCCAGCCGCAGGGCCCGCTGGAACTCCGCCAGGGCGTGACGATAATCCTGAACCTTCAGGAACATCTGACCCGCTGGAGCGTGAAGGGGAGAGTCTTCCGGCAAGCCGCCTGCCAGGGTGATCAACTCCGAGTCGGCATGGGCCGTCATCCCTTGGCGCAACAGGAGATGGATCAGCTCCAGGCGGACTTGGCGGCGGTGGACGATAGCATCCCTCAACCAGACTCCATAAATAGCGTCGTGGTAATAACCGATGGCACGCTCGGCGTCTCCTTGCCGCATCGAGAGGCGCGCGAGCTCCAGATTCACTTCACCATCGCCCGGCTCGCGCGCCCAAAGGGTGCGGAGGTATGCTTGAGCCTCATCGAGATGGCCCTCTTGCCTCAAGGCCCGCGCCAAGTTCAGCAGGTCAAGGTTGTTGCCGCGCGAATAGTTGAGGGCGTTGTGAAAATCCTCGACGGCGCGGTCGGGACGATGGGCGCTGAGCGCCGCCTGACCCCGCGCGCGCCAGCGCGTGGCCAGGGCTTTCTCCTGGGCGTGATAACCGCGCACGACAAAACCTGTGATGACAAAGAAAATGGCGAGCGCAACCAGACTGGCCAGCAGCAGACCTTCGGGCTCCAGCTTCCAGAACAGGAAGTGATGGCTCGAGGAGCAGATGGGACATTCAACTTGGCCAAAGGGAATCATTTGCCCGCACTTTGGGCACAGACGATCACCCTTCATGGTTTTTGGCGTAGCTTCCAGCGAGGAATGTGCAGCCATCAGAACACTGAGGAACAGAAT
>JAKAWO010000313.1 GCA_021827255.1 Acidobacteriota bacterium
GTCAAAGCGCATGTCCTGGCTCGGCTTGCTCACCTTGGCGACGACCAGCCGGCGACCGTTCGAGAGCGTCGCCGCGCGCTCGATGGCCGCGTCCGTTCCCTCCATGGCTTCCACCGCCACGCAGGCGCGATCCGCCACCACCACCGTCTGCCCGATGTCGAGACCCGCGACCCTTTTGGCGATTTCACGCCCATACGCGACGTCCTCGGCTTCACCTGCATCCGGGGCGCGCTCGGTCAAAATCCCCGCCTCGGGCAGGAGCGGCTTCAGAAAAAGCGTCGAGTCCACGACGTGGATGCCGCGGCTCTCAATCATCCGCACGAACGCCCCGATCAGCGCGTCGGTGTTTTTCCGGTGCAGCCCCTGCAACATTCGGCTGACCAGTCCGTCCGGCTTGACCGAGCTGAAAAGTTGAGCGTGCTTCACCTGCCCGGCGAGGAGAACGTTGACGACCGTCTCCGCCTTGAGCAGGTCCAGGAGCTTTGACACTTCGCCCAAACTGAGCCAGTGGATCTCATTCGATTTCCTCGCCAGCTCCGGCGAGGCCTCCTCCTGGATGGCGATGACCAGCGGTTCGATCCCCTGATCGCGCGCCGCCTCAATCACAAGGAAAGGGAAATGACCGTTGCCGGCGATGACCGCAAAACGGCCAAGTTTCACTTCGATGCGCGGTTCGGTTGCATCCGAAGGAGTGCGGTCCGGCATTGCGCTTTGTCCCCTGGCTCGTTTCGTCCGCCGGCGAAAAATCTATTTGGCCACGCCGCGCTCCGTCGCCTGCTTCCTACGGACGCACGAAGCAGAAACTCGTCCGCTCCCCGCCCCTGCTCATCTCTGACGTGGTGGCGCGCGGCGGGGTTACTTCGCCACTCCGCGTTCCGATTGCCGGACGAATTCCACCAGAGCCTTCACCGGCTCCGACTGAAAACCCTCCCGCTCGATGGCCTCCAGCGCCTGCGTCGTATTGAGCTTAGAGCGGCACAGCAGCTTGAAGGCGGCTTCCAGTTCGTCCACGGCTTCGCGCGCCATCCCGTCTCGCTCAAGCCCAATGCGGTTGGGGCCGAGCACCGTCATGGGGCGCTCGGTGGTGGTCTTCATAAAAGGCAGAACGTCTTTGTTGACGACCGTGTAAGCCCCCAAAAAGCTCTGCGCCCCAATCCGCGTGAACTGATGGATGCCGCAAAAGGCTCCGATGATGGCGTGGTCGCCAATTTCCACATGGCCGGCCAAGGAAGCTCCATTGGCCATGACAATATGATGGCCGAGCTGGCAATCGTGCGCAATGTGGACATAAGCCATCAGCAGGTTGTGGTTTCCAATCCGGGTCACGCCACCCCCTTGCGCCGTCCCTCGATGCACGGTAACCGCCTCACGAAACGTATTGCCATCGCCAATCTCCAGCCGAGTCGCCTCGCCTCGATATTTCATATCCTGGGGAGGCTGGCCGATCGAGGCGAACGGGAAGAACCGGTTCCCTTTTCCGACCCTCGCCGGCCCGGCCAGCACCGCGTGGGACATCACTTCGGTGTCGTCGCCCAACTCCACGCCTTCCCCCACCACGGCGTAGGGGCCGACGGTCACACTCCCGGTAACTTCAGCTTTGGGGTGGATGATGGATGTGGGGTGAGCTTTCATGTCCCGGATCGCTCAACAATGGCAAAAAGGACTGCCGCTTCGGCCGCGAGCTTTCCGTCCACCGTCGCCCGACCGCGCATCTTTCCGAAATTGTTCCGGCGGCTCACGCATTCCATTTCGATGCGTAGCTGATCGCCGGGAAGAACCGGAGACCGGAATCGCGCGTTCTCAATGCCGGTAAAGTAAATCAGCTTCTTGTCCTTGTCCGGCAGATCGCGATAAATCAAAACCCCCGCAACTTGCGCCATGGATTCGATGATCAACACGCCCGGCATCACCGGAGCGCCTGGGAAATGCCCCTGGAAAAACTGCTCGTTGATGGTGACGTTTTTGATTCCGACGATCCGCTTGTCCGGCTCGAGCTCCAAAATCCGGTCCACCAGCAGAAAGGGATACCGGTGCGGCAGCAGCTTCATGATCTCCTGAATGCCGTAAACCGCCTTCTGTCCGGCCGCAGGCTTTTCTGTCACCGAGGTTGTGGATTCTTCAACCACGCGCTCCGCTCCGCCCGACCTGACGTTCTCCTCCGACGCCCGGCCATACCGCCAGTTCCAACAACCGGGTGAAGAGGGACAACCGCCGTCCGATTATAATCGAAACCGAATGCTCTTAACAAATCGCGCCGCTCTTGGCTCAGCTTGACCCGGCGTGAAGGCGTCCTGTGCCGCCGGGCGCTCACGTCGGGAAGCCCGGCCCCTCGCTCTCGCCAGCAACTCGCCAGCCGCCAGCGCCCGCCCCATTCAAAATTCCCAATTCGGAACTCCAGACCCATATCAGGAAAGCGAATCCTGGTCCCACCAGCACTTCGGCGATGTGCCCTGGTAAACCCATAAGTCTAGTTGATTCAACAGGAAACAGCTTCCCCGCGCTGCCGGCTTCCATCCCGCCCCGGTTTCTGTCTTGGCCTGTCACGGCGAGTGCCGTGCCCCGCGCGAACATGAATACACTTTCATGAGAAGCCATTAAAGAACTTCCCAAAACCTCCGGGTGCATTCAAGGCCGTTCCCGTATCGGAACCAAGAACGCGGCACCCTCTGCCTCGCCGTTTTATCCTGCGCCCCGGGGCCGCGCCGCTTAACCATCCTGTCCAGCTTCCGCGGGCTTGGCGTTTGCCCGTTCCGACGGCTCAGCCTAGGCTACAAATCGCCTCGCTGAGCCTCCGTTAACTCATTGAATCTCAGCCGCCTTTCGAGAGATGAGCGTTCTCTTGGGCGAAGGTTTTGAGGATTCCCCCTCCCTCGAGCGGCTCGGCCCGCGCCGTACCGCCGAGCTACGGCACCGACTAATCTCCCAAACTGCCCAATCCATTGGCACGAGGGGTGCATAACACAGGTCGTCGGATCCGAGGCTAGTGAAAAGCTCCGGATCCGCGCGCCCGCCTGGCCATACGTTGTCACGCGCGGGGCGCGCTTGCGCCGGTGGGAGACCGATGGCGTCTTCCTCCGAGTTCGCTGTTCTTTCAAGGAGGTGTTTCGTGCCCCAAGCCGCTTCTTCCGCGTTGATGCAAGCCAGCCGTTGCGTCCGAACGTCGCGCTCGATCGCGAGGGCATCGCTTGGAAAGCAGCGCCGGCAGTTTTTCGATGCTCCCGTCATTCGCTTGAGCGGCGGCGCGGCGGGCGAGAACGGCGACTATCGGGTGTTGGCGCTTCTCCCTTTGGTGCGGCAAGTCGCGGCGCAAATGCGGCGGCATTTGCCAGCCCATGTCGAGCTGCGCGATCTCATCCAGGAGGGCGTGCTGGGTCTGATGGACGCGGTCCGAAAGTTTGACGCCTCGCGCCCGGTGAAGATCGAGAGCTACGCGCGCCACCGCATTCGCGGGGCGATCCTTGATTCGTTGCGGCGAAGCGACCCAGCCTCGCGCGACGTGCGCCGCAAAGCCCACCAGGTT
>JAKAWO010000314.1 GCA_021827255.1 Acidobacteriota bacterium
TCCGATCTGTCTTCCTGTGTTGCTGCTCCCCGGCGATATCTTTGCGCGGCGAAATGTCGCGCCGGTCCTCCAGCAACTGGAATCATCCGTCTCCCAGGACATTTCCGTTAACGACTGCTTCAAGCCCGTGTCACGCTACTGGGACCGGATTGAGCGCCCCGAGCAGATCCTCACCGCGCTCCCAGAGGCCATGCGGGTTCTGACTTCGCAAGCGGACACGGGAGCGGTGACGCTGGCGCTTCCGCAGGACGTGCAGGCGGAGGCGATGGATTACCCGGCGGAATTGTTTGAAGAGCGTGTCTGGAGAATTCCGCGTGCCAGGGGTGACGCTGCCGCGCTTCGCGCCGCCGCCGAACGGATTCGATCGGCGCGCTCCCCATTGATCATCGCCGGGGGCGGGGTGATTTATTCCGAGGCCACCGAGGCGCTGTCGCGATTTGCCGCGCGAACCGGGATTGGAGTCGCCGAAACGCAGGCGGGGAAAGGCGCCCTTTGCTACGATCACCCGCAGGCCCTGGGCGCGATGGGCGTGACGGGCACGCCCGGCGCCAACCTTGTCGCGCGCGAGGCGGATGTCATCCTTGGAATCGGAACTCGTTACACCGACTTCACCACCGCTTCCAAAACTGCCTTTCAGAATGCCGACGCCACGTTCATCAACATTAATGTGGCGGAGTTGGACGCCTACAAACATTCTGGATTGCCGTTGATCGCGGACGCGCAGTCCGCCTTGACGGAGCTGACCGAGGCCCTCGAAGCTTATCGCGTGGATGTAGCTTACCAAAGCCGCCTCGCCCGAATGCGCGCCGAGTGGAATGATGAGGTAGAGCGAATCTACAATCTTCGCCACGGCCCGCCCCTGAGCCAGGGTGAAGTGATCGGCGCTCTGAACAGCTTCACGGGCCCTCGGGGCGTCGTGGTGTGTGCGGCGGGAAGCCTGCCGGGCGACTTGCACAAACTTTGGCGCACCCGCGATCCCAAAGGCTATCACCTCGAGTATGGGTACTCGACGATGGGCTATGAGATTGCGGGCGGCTTGGGCGTCAAGATGGCGGTGCCGGACCGCGAAGTCTATGTCATGGTGGGGGACGGCTCCTACCTGATGATGGCCCAAGAAATCGCAACCTCGATTCAGGAGGGCATCAAGCTCAACATCCTTCTGCTGGATAACCACGGATTTTCAAGCATCAACGGACTGAGCCATGCTTGCGGGGGCGGCGGTTTTGCCACCGAGTACCGCTATCGGCGCGACGGTAGCCTAGAAGGTAACGTTCTCCCCGTGGATTTTGTGGCCAATGCCGCCAGCCTGGGGGCAGTGGCTGTTCGAGCCCGAACGCGGGAGGAACTCGTGGACGCTCTTGAACAAACGCGGTCACAGCCGCGCACTTCCGTGGTGGTGGTGGAAGTTGATTTGAACGAGCGCGTGCCAGGCTACGAATCGTGGTGGGATGTCCCGATCGCCGAGGTCTCCGAGATGGAGCCGGTGAGGGTCGCGCGCCGCGCATACGACGCGGCGAGGAAGAAAGAGAGAAATTTCCTCCGGGCAGAAAATGTCGGTTCTGGGCCCTTGTAAAAGTTCGGCCGTCCCGTCGCATCACAACCCGGAGTGCATAGCTTGAACTTTTCATGCGATTCACCTCCGTCTGAGCCGTCCCGAGGCGTGTTTTCGGATCCGACCCCAGGCGAGCTAAACGTTCAGAAGCATGATGAGGACCACAAGATAAGCCAGATGAGAGATCGTCCACAATGTGGCTGGCAGTAGTGCATGAAGCAGGATGGCTTTCCGGACCGCCGCCGATGGAATGACCACGGTCTGGCCCCAATTCATTTCCATCAGACGCTTCAAGAATCCCTGCTGCAAACAGCCTTCGAGATTGAACACTCCAACGAGGTTCGTAAAGTGGCCGGCAACGATCAGGGCCCGGGAGAATTGTGTCCAATCGAGCACGGCCGTCAACAGCGCTCCGCTCTGGCTGATAAAGCCGATGCTTCCGGGCCGGGCCATGGTGGCGGCAAAAGTGGCATTGAGGCCCGAGACCGGGCTCATCACGCCGAGGCAATTGGGGCCGATGATGCGGAGCTTGCCACGCCGCGCTTCCGCCAGCATCCGGTGCTCCAGTTCGGCGCCCCGCGCGCCTTGTTCTTTGAGGCTGCGGCTCGCCGGCCCTCGGCGTCACCCCGCAGCGCGTCCGACATAGTACCTTCAGCGGGCCGGCGCCTAACGGAAACAGCCTGATTGGAGCTCCTCCTTGGCGAAAAGGCCTTGGTCCCTCTTCAGCCGCGTCCGAACCGCTTTGTGCGGAACCATCTCGAAGGTAACGAGGTCGTAAACTCCCGGCTTCTGGTTCGCGGGGTCCCAGCGCCACTTCCACGGGTTCGGCGAGTGGCGAAGCAGCACCTTATCAGTGAGGTCAGTATGATAGGCCAGGAGTTTATTTAGTTCGTAATCCGGCTGTTCGTCCAGTTGAAGAGCTTTAATAAGAGCGTCAGCGTTGCGGTACGAATGTTGTTCAACCCTAGAGACAACGTGCAAGATCTCGAAAGTCATAGGCACGCCGTGCTTGTCCAGTTGGTGCAGGGTTTGAATCAAATGGTCCAGGTTCGGCGCGTAGTGGCCGCTTTTGTTCGATAGGTACGCCAGCCAGCCGTTGATCGCCTTGAGTTCTCCTGCCCCAGCCACGTTCCCGCCCGCCAACAATGAGCTGTGATGGCGGTGGCCGACGCTGTGCGAGCTAACGTGGATGTTTCCCTCCTTGCTCATCACATAAATTGCGTAGCCGGGCCCGCTGAAGTGGGTCATCATACGGGTGGTATCCAGGGGATTGAGGTGATTGTCGTCCCAAAATAGTCTGCCGCCGCTGAAGCGAATCCGGGTCATCCCTTGCGCGGTAAGGTCCCTGTCGTACACAACAACCTTCGCGGTGTCCTCTTGCCAGAGGATCTCGCCGTCTCGGCCAACCAAGACCCCCTGCCGCGTCAGCCACTGCCGCAACTGTTCCATCTTGGCTCGGAGCCGCTCTATCTCACCCGGGCCGGCTTCCTTCTGCTGACTCTCGTGGAGTTTGATCAGAGCCTTCACGCCTCCCCCGCTTGGCGGCACTACCGGCTGCACCGATGGGCTGGTGGCGAGGGCGCTTTTCAAGTCCGCCATGGCCGTCCTCAGCTTCACCGCTAACGGCTCCAGCGCATCCTGCCGGACCCCGCTCGTGCCCACTTCGCTGCTGTAACGCTGCCCTACTTGGCTCAGGTATGGGTACTTCACAAATCCTCCTCGCCAGGGTCGCGGACCTCAACGTACGAGGCTGAGCTACTCCCCCCTTGTAGCACCAACTACTTTCCACTTCTTAACTCCAGCGATCACGTCGTTGTCAATAGCCCTGCCATAGGATTTTGCCGTCAATGCCCACCGCATGCGCTATCCCGTCTTCCCGCCTCAGCATCTGTTCGGGGGCTTCGGGGTCGTCGAGGCGGGTTGCAAAACCCGCCTCGGCAGTCGCCTGAAGCGCTCGGGAAG
>JAKAWO010000315.1 GCA_021827255.1 Acidobacteriota bacterium
GCCCCACGATTTGGCAATCTGCCCGCGTCGAGACCAGAAGCGCGTCCTCCGATTCGACGATAATCAAATCTCGCACGTTTGCCGCTGCCACAAACTTCTTCGCCGAGTAAATCAGATTGCCGGAAGCCGCCAGCGCCAGGCTGTTTGCCGGTCGCGCGTTACCCTGCGCATCCTTCCGGCTCAAATCATAAACCATCGCCCAGCTTCCCACATCGCTCCATCCGATCTCAGCGGACACCGCGAAGACTTGCGGAATCTTTTCCATCAGTGCGTAATCAATTGAGATGTTCTCTAGACGCGGGAACTCTCGCGCGAGCGCGCGCCGGTTCCAAAGGCCCCCCGCCTTCGCCATCCGCCCGAGGCCCCGCGCCATCGCCGGCTGAAAACGCTCGAGGTTGCGAACCAAGGTGGAAGCCCGCCAGATGAACATTCCGGCGTTCCACAGGTAGCGGCCGGATGCAACATACCGCCGTGCCGCCACCGCGTTCGGCTTCTCGGTGAACTTCTCCACCGAAAAAATCTGCGGCTCGCCGCGGCTCGCCGGTTCTCCCAGCCGCACGTAGCCGTAGCCCGTTTCCGGTCTGGACGGCTGGATGCCGAGCGTGATCGAGCGCCCTTCCACCTGCGCCCATTCGCACGCCGCGCCGAGCGCTTTTCGAAACGCCTCGGGTTTTTGAATCAGATGGTCGGAAGGAAGCACCACCATGATTCCCTCCCGATCGCGGCGCAGAATCTCATGGGCGGCTAGACCGATGGCGGGCGCCGTGTTGCGTTGGGCGGGCTCCGCCACGATCTGCCGCCGCGGAATGCCCCCCAGCAACTGAAGCGTCGGGCGGTGGACCCTCTGGCTGGTGAAGACGTAAATGCGCTCGGGCGGAATCGAGCCTTGGATCCTTTGGACCGTCTGCTCGAGCAAGGTTTCGGGGCCGAGCAGCCTGAGCAACTGCTTGGGATGGGCGCGGCGGCTCAGCGGCCAGAAGCGCGTCCCGCTGCCTCCTGCCAGAATAACGGCGTAAGCATGAGCGAAGCGTGAATCCGGCTTTCGGGAGGCGGGCATGTCAGTCAAAAATGACCTTGGCGATATCGGCTGTCCGAACCTTACGGCGGAGCAGCGGCTTCCGAAAATCGGCGTCAAGGTCGGGCACGTAGCACCGGAGGAATTGCGCCCGGCCGCGCGGGAACAGTCGGTAGCTTCCCATGCCGGGGGGAATCAGCCAGGCCTCGCCGGTTCGGAAGCCCAGCCATCCCGAGGCGTTCTCCACCCGTCCGCTTCCGGATACCACCGAGAGCAGCTCCACCCGTCGGTGTGAACTTTCGAGGCGCGCGCATCGCTCCAAAGTCAAAACCTCGACCGCAAAGAATCGGGACCCTAAAATGTAGCGCCGCGCTCCGAAGGGCTCGCGGAACTCCAGGCGCGGCAGGTTGCGATGCGCCGTAGCATCCAGCCGCGCCACCTTCAAACCCTCCTCCAAATGAAGCGGCCGGGGCTTACCGTCGGCACTCCGGCGGCCGTAATCGTCCAGACGATAGGTGATGTCTGAATTCTGCTCGGCTTCAAAGACGATCAATCCCGGTCCGAGCGCGTGAACCGTTCCGGCGGGAATAAAAATGGCCTCGCCGCTCTTGGCCCGGAAGCTGCGAAGCAGCCTCCGGCTCTTTCCTTGGCGGCCGGCGCGACGAAGAGTTTCAACGGTGGCGCCGGGCTTCAATCCCAGCAGGTACTTGGCTTTCCGACCGGCTTCGGCCACGTACCACATTTCCGTCTTGCCGATTTCTCCCGAATGGTGCTGGCGCGCCTGCTCGTCGTTGGGGTGAACCTGAACGGAAAGCCAGGCGCTGGTAAAAATAAATTTGGCAAGAATGGGAAAACGCCGGGCCGTCGAGTCAGGTCCCAGCAAGTCCGGTCCGTATTCATTGACCACCTCGCCCAGCGTCCGGCCCGTCACCGGCCCGTTGCGGAACCGAGCGCCGTCGTCGGTCAGCCACGCTTCACCGATGGTTTGGCCCTGCAGCGACGCTGGGAACACCGCCACTTGCCGCGGATTCCCGCCGTACAGTGGTGCAAGATCTCGCCGCCCCCAAAGGCGCGGCTTGAACACCGGAGCGAGCTGGAGTGGCCCTTCAAGTTTCCGCATAGGCGGTCAGAGGCTGGCGAAGAATGCCTTCAGCCGCCGCAAGCCTTCGTCAATCTGCTCCTGGGAGGTTGCGTAGGAAATCCTGAAATGCTCCTCGGTTCCAAAGGCTGGCCCCGGCACCAGCGCCACGTGCGCCTTCTCCAGCAGCCGCTCCGCCAGCGCCGTCACGTTTCCCAGTCCGTCCTTCTTCAGGCAGGAGGCGGCGTTGGGATACACATAGAAAGCCCCAGCGGGGTTCGAGCACCGTAGGCCCGGAATCGCGCGCAGCCCGGCCACAATGCGGCTGCGCCGTCGCTCGTATTCCTCGCGCATGGCCCGGACGGAATCCTGCGGTCCGGTCAGCGCCTCGATCGCGCCTCGCTGCGCGAAGGAAGTGGGATTCGAGGTTGAGTGGCTCTGGAGCTTGAGCATGTTGGCGAGCAGCTTTCGCGCGCCGAGCGCAAATCCGATCCGCCAGCCGGTCATGGCGTAAGTCTTGGAGAGCGAGCCCACGATGATCAGATGCTCAAGCTCGCCCGAGGCCCCCAGCGAGAACCGCGGGCGGCCGTCGTATAGGAAGTGGCAATAACACTCGTCGGTCATCAACAGCAGGCCGCGCTGCCGCGCCAGCGCCAGCAGTTTCTCGAGCTCTTCCCGCGCCACCACCGCCCCCGTCGGATTGTTGGGCGAATTGACAATGAGGAGTTTTGTCTTCGGCGTGATCAGCTTCTCAACCGCCTCGGCGCGCACTGAGAAATCTTCTTCCTCACGGGTTTGAAGAATCACCGCCTTGCCGCCCGCATAGTTAATGATGTCGAGGAAAGAGACCCAGTAAGGCGAGGGCAGAATAACTTCGTCGCCGTGGTTGATGGTGGCGGCGATAGCCTCAAAGATCGCCTGCTTGCCACCCACCGTCACCAGACATTCTTCGGGCGCGTAAGAGGAGCCAAAATCTTTGGCGTGCCGCTCCACGACGGCGCGCCGCAGGTCCGCCGTCCCGCCCGTGGCCGTGTACTTGGTGAAGTTCTGTTGCAGCGCCTCAATGGCGGCTCGCTTGACGTTCTCCGGCGTTGGGAAATCGGGCTCGCCGGCGCCAAAATCCACCAGGCGCGCGCCGCTCGCCCGCAGCTGCTCAGCCTTCTGCACCACGGCCGCGGTCGAAGACACCGAGATTCTGGAAATGCGCTCAGAAAATTGCATGGTTCACAGCCCCTTCAAGTGGTTGGGAAAAGCTTTTGGCGCAAGCGGTTCTCGACCAGCGCTGGAACCAGGCCCGCGACCTTGCCGCCGCGCTGGGAAATTTCCTTCACGAGCCTCGAACTGACGTAGGTGCAGTTTTCCGCCGGCATCAGAAAAATCGTCTCGAGCGAAGGCGCAAGTTTCCGGTTCAT
>JAKAWO010000316.1 GCA_021827255.1 Acidobacteriota bacterium
AGATGGTCCTCAAAGATTTTCGAGCCGGCGCTGACGCCACGGAGAAAACGGTGAACCCCAACCTGCATCCTGCGGAGCGGCGGGCGGAGTGAAGCCGCACGGAGGTCAGGACGGTATGCGGGTCAACGACGAAGTTGCATGATCGGGGAGCAAGGCGCGCGATGAATGTTGTCGGCCGGCAAGTCGAGCGGCGAAAGCGATGGGCGAAATCCCTTGTAGCCGCTGCCGCGATCTTGGTGATAGGGATCGTGACGGTGGCTTACCGGATGCGAAAGGCTGCGACCTCGAAGCCCGCTCAGCGCGCCGCGGTTCTGCCCAAGGGCGTTCACGAAGAACTTTCGGGGTTCACTTTCACGCGCTCGGAAAAAGGGCAAAGAGTCTTCACCATTCGCGCCCGGCGCACGCTCTCCCTCAAAAAAGGCGAAAGAGCGATTCTCCAGGACGTGCGGGTGGAGTTTTTTGGACGGTCCGGAACGCGCCACGATATTCTCCGCACGCGCGAGGGGGAATACGATGGCGACTCCGGCAACTTCTCGAGCCGGGCGAGCGTCGAGATCGAGCTCAACGCGCCCCCCCGAAGCTTGACGAGCCCGCCATCGCCTCCGCCTCTTGCCGCCTCAACCTCTCGGTCGTTTTTTTCCGGCCGAGAACCAGTTATTCTTGAGACATCGGGGGTTGTTTACCGGAATAAAGGGGCGTTGATCGAGACCCAGGCGCCGGTTCATTTCACTGCCGGTCCTATCTCCGGGACGGCGGTTGGAATGGCCTACGCCACTCGGGGCGGCTGGTTACAGTTGCAGCGGCAAGTTGAAATCGTGCTCCACCCACTGGCTGGGTCGCGGCTACCGGGGCCCATTTATCTGAGCGCCAGCCGGCTCCGCTACGATCGGAAAACGGCTGCGGGAGAGTTCTGGGGTCCCGTAAAAATCAATGAGGCCGGCAACCATGCCGTTGCGGGCCACGCCGAACTTCTACTAGATCCCAGGAACCGGGTCACGCAAGCTTTCCTGGCCGGGGGAGTGGATTTATCGCAATCGCTGCCGAGCGGGCATACAAATCTTCGCGCCGACCGGATGAGCGGCTGGCTTGATCCGGCCACGGAGCAGTTCCGCGCCCTTGAAGCGCGCGGCCACGTCCACGCCACGTCCTTCCATGGCTGGACTTCGGCGCGAATGGCGGCTGACGAGGCGAACCTTGATTTCGCGGGGGGAAAACCGGCGAGCGGAGAAGCCATGGGCCGAGTTGAAGTGCATTTTGCTTCTCTAGCTCACCAAGCTCCGGCCCGCCAGGCCCCTCCCGAACCTAGCTCGAAAACAAGTGAGACCCTTACGGCCGCACGGCTGAAGTTTGTATGGCGGCCAGGCGGCAAGGCGCTTCAAGAGGCGACAACGGTAGGTCCGGGGGAACTTGTCATTTCGCCGCGGCAGCGCACCGCGGGCCAGCAGAGGATCAGCGCCGGACAACTTCAGTTTCGGTTTGACATTCACAATCGGCCCAAATCGTTTTTCGGGTCGGCGGCAACGCGCCTGGTTGCTCTTCCAGCGCCGGGCTCGCCGCCGAGCAGCCTGCCGACCGTGAGCACGGCGGATCGCTTGGCAGCCTTTTTGAATCCGGCAAGCGAAACCCTCCAGTCTGCGGATCAACAGGGGCATTTTCACTATCAGCGAGGAGATCAACAGGCTACCGCCCAGCGCGCTCAATACGACGCTTCCCGTGAAACCTTAACTCTGACAGGCGATCCGCACGCATGGGATCCGGCGACATCCCTCCGGGCGGCGCAAATCCGGCTCGAGCAGAGGACCGATACCGTGGTGGGTTTGGGGGATGTGCGAGCCAGTTACGCCGAGCCTGGGCGAGGGTCGTCGTTGCCCAGCCAGGTTCTGGCGGACAGGGTGACGGCCACACGCGCCGATCAAACAATCCGCTTTGAAGGGCACGTGCGCGCCTGGCACGGCGCCGATATCATCGAAGCGCCCACGCTTGAGATTTTCCGGCGGGATCGCCGGGCAAGGGCGGGCCCCTCCGTCGTGTCCGTGTACCTGACTTCCGGAACGCCAGACGGGCTGGACCCCGGAGCCACTCATGCGACGGGGCAGCCTGAGCCGGTCACCATTCAGGCGGCTCATTTCGACTATTCCGATCGGAGCCGCAAGGCGAGTTACGCTGGACACGTGGTGATGAAGACCCAGGGCAGCGTGTTGCGGGCGAACCGCTTGGAGGTTTACTTCTCACCGGCCAAGACCGGCCAAGCTTCGGAAATCGCGCGAGCGAAAGTAGAAGGCCATGTTCGAGTGACTCAGCCCGGTCGCCGAGCGACGGGAGACCGAGCTGTCTATGACGCGCGAACGGGCGAAATCGTGATGACCGGTGGACCTCCAACCCTTTACGACGCCGCCCGAGGGCTCACGATCGGCCGCCGTTTGACTTTCTTTATCCGTAATGATAGCGTGCGGGTGGATGAAGGCCGTAATTTCACCCGCCCCCCGAGGCCACCCGTCGCGCCATGAGCGACCATGCAGAATCTCACGACAGTCGAGCTTACCAAGTCCTACAAAGGCCGCAAAGTTGTTGATGATATCAGTCTGAGCATTGCCCAAGGCGAGGTCGTCGGGCTGCTGGGGCCGAACGGAGCCGGCAAGACCACGACCTTCTACATCATCGTCGGCCTGGAGACTCCCGATTCCGGCGAAGTGCTCCTGAATGGCGAGGAGATCACCCGCCTGCCGATGTATCTCCGCGCTCGCAGCGGGATCAGCTACCTTCCCCAGGAGCCTTCCATCTTCAGAAAGCTGACGGTGGAAGAGAACATCCTGGCCGTTTTGGAAACGCTGCCCATCAGCCCCGCGCAACGGCGCGAGCGGCTGGAAGAGCTGATTCAGGAGCTGGGCCTCGAGCAGGTGCGGCGGACTTACGGTTATCTGCTCTCGGGTGGCGAGCGCCGCCGCGTTGAAATCGCACGCTCCCTTGTCATCTCTCCGTCGTTTATACTGTTGGATGAGCCGTTTTCGGGGATCGACCCGCTGACGGTCTTGGATATCCAGGAGATCATTGTGCGGCTGAAGCAATCGGGCATTGGCGTGCTAGTCACCGATCATAACGTTCGAGAAACCCTTCGCGTCACCGACCGGGCCTATATCATCAACAATGGGCGGATTTTCCGGGCCGGGACGCCGGAAGAGCTGGGCAGCGACCTTGAGGTCAAGAGGATTTATTTGGGAGAAAACTTCCGGTTGGTCGTGTAATGGACCGCTTTCAACCCAGGATCGGATTGGACCTCCGCGTGGCGCAGAAGCAGATTCTGACGCCGGGCCTTGTCCAAATGGTCAAGGTTTTGGCGCTGAACAAGTTGGAACTGCGGGAGATGATCAATCAGGAGATTGTTGAGAATCCTGTCCTGGAAGAACTTCCGGAGGATCTGCCTTCCCTCGATGAGGTGGCGCAGAAGCTGGAAGCGGCTGCTCCTGACGGAGCTGCGGACAACGATGGGACGGAT
>JAKAWO010000317.1 GCA_021827255.1 Acidobacteriota bacterium
GCGCAGTCGCGTGTTGTCCGAATTGCGGCCACGCACGCCCTGCGGCCCGGAGATATGTTTTTTCACGATCCGGAAGCCCGCTATCTCGGCGACCATGTCGGCGAGCTGGTTGATAGTCACCATCCGGTCCTGACCGAGGTTCAGCGGGTCGTGGTGATCGGAGCGCATCAGCCGATGGATGCCGGCTACGCAGTCGTCGATGTAGCAGAACGAGCGCGTCTGCTCGCCGTCGCCCCAGATTTCCAGTTCCGGATTGCCGATCAGCTTGGCGATGGCGATTTTACGGCATAACGCGGCAGGCGCTTTCTCGCGGCCTCCCTCCCAGGTGCCGAGCGGCCCGAAGATGTTATGAAAGCGCGCGATCCGCGTCTCAAGCCCATAATCCTCGCGGTAGTGCATGCAGAGCCGCTCGGTGACGAGCTTCTCCCATCCGTAAGCGTCCTGCGGAGCTGCCGGGTACGCATCTTCTTCGCGCAGCGGGGCGGCGTCGGTCTTGCCCTGCAGGTGTTCCGGGTAAATACAGGCCGAGGACGAGTAGAAGTAGCGGCGCACGCCGCTTAAACGGGCAGCTTCGAGAGTGTGCAGGTTGATAAGCGCGTTGTTATGCAGGATTTGCGCGTGATGGGCCGAAATGAAACCCATTCCGCCCATGTCGGCGGCCAGCGCGTAGACTTCATCGACGCCGGCTGTCGCTTCGCGGCAGTTTTCCCACACCCGCAGGTCGAGCACTTTGAAATCGTCCGCGTCGGTGGCGCTGAACTCGGGAAGCTTCAGATCGGCGCCTCGAACCCAGTAGCCGGCGCGCTTCAGATGAGTGACGAGATGATGGCCGATAAAGCCTCCTGCCCCGGTGACTAACACTTTGGTTTGTCGTGCCATTTTGTTGTTCGGCCCCTCCTTCGATCTTCACCTTTCGCGCAGCGGTTTGTGAGCAATTTCAGATCCCACGCTCATCGTCTCGCACAACTAAGCACCGGGACCAACCGCGAATGGAGCCCCATGAGGTGTTAGCGATGTATTGCGCAATTTAGCCATAGACCACGTATCTTGACACGCTCCTCATTACCATCTACTACTGTAGAGAAATAACCATGCTTTGCGTAGCCTTAAGGGGGGTTATCGCGTGGTCCAGCCCCATGTAAGTCGCCAGGTTGAGGAGTTTCTCCAGAGTAGGGTCCCGGATAGCAAGCAGTCTCCTGTCTGCCCCGGCCGAGAGGAGCTGCCCATCGCCAGGAATGTGCAGCACGAGCTCCGGTCCGCGCTGAACGTGATCATCGGGTATTCCGACCTGATTCTTGGCGCACTCGCCGACGCCACGGACACCACGCACGGAGACTGGCTGCAAGGGATGGGAAGAGGCACCGACCGCCTGCTCGCAACGGTTTCGGCAATTCTCGACTACCTAGAACTCCTGAACGGCGGACCCCAGATTAGACCTGAATCCGTAGCCCTCGGCGGCGTCGTTCGCCTTCAAGTCGAGCGCCTGCGGCCTGCTGCCGAAGCCAAAGGTTTAGCGTTCTCGTTCCGGGACGAGACTCCGGGCGCAAGCGTTTTCGCCGACAAGCGCTGCCTCTCACGAGCGCTAGGCGAGATCGTCAGCAACGCCGTCAAGTTCACCGACCGTGGCCGAGTACACGTTCTCCTTTGCCGAATCAGCGGGGGCCTGTGCGTGCAGGTGCGAGACACGGGAGCGGGGATCAGCGAAGACTTCCAGCCCAAGTTGTTTCAGCCATTCTGCCAGGAGGGCGGCGCCGAGAACCGGCGCTTCAACGGCCTGGGTCTTGGTTTGGTATTGGCGAAGGCAATGCTGGAGTCCAACGGGGCCAAGCTCACTTTCAAAAGTGAGGGGGGCTGGGGCTCGACCTTCTCCATCTGGTTCCCCCGGCTCCTCGAGGCCGCGGCCCATCCAGCGGTGGTGCGCCCACCCGATGACCTGCACCCGTCGGCTGCCGCAGGAAACGGGCAGCCCGCCGGGCCGCGCAATGGCCAGTACTCCCCGGAGGCGTAGCCGGGACGGTCCGCGGTTCCTGTTCCACATTTGGGCGCCTGTCCTAACGCGGCCACTCGGGTGTAACGTTCCGCAACCCGCCCGTCGGCCGCTGCAGCAACTTTGTGCTAAAGACTGCCTTGTTGCGTAACCAATCTGGCACGATTGCTGCCCTGTGTCCTCGCCAGTTACGCGGTCATTGGTGCTTGCGATGGACAAGGGAGAGAGAACCTCAGCCTACAACCTCACTACCGATTTTTGCCGCGATCGACTGAAGTTGTCGATCTGCATCGCACTTGCCATCGGATTCTTATTCCTGACCCGTGCCGTGACCGCGAACGAAGATGACACCGCGGATTTCCAGTCCATGGTTAACAATGCCATAGCCGCGAATCAGCCTATTATTCTTCCCGCCGGCAACATAGCCCTGTCGTCAACTATATATTTCAATGCTAACCCCGACACCGATCTCTGGCCCCCGTTTCTTGGAGGTCTGGTTTTCGAAGGCGCGGGCCCCGGCCGTACGAATATAGTCTGGAACGGCCCGCCGGGCGAGTCGATTTTTCAGTTTTGCCACCTCAAGGCTGCTCGAATCGGCAATTTCGGAATCAACGGCGCCCCGGCGCTGGCGGATCTTGATTTTCAAGGCTGCGGCAGTTCAAGCGGCAATGTACTGGAGAACATTATAAACGGCAACGCCCCAAAATATGGCGTGCGCCTCGGCACACCGCCGGACATGACGCAAGTATCGGAAACTACGCTGCGACAGATTTGGATATCCTATGCCACGGCGGCTGCCTTTCAACTCAACGGGCAAAACACGCTCAATACAAATTTTTACAATTCCGGGTGCGCTGGAGACGCCGTCTGCGTAAGCACTTCCACCCTAACCGATCCGGGCGCTGTGCAAGCGGGCGGCAACTTTAACTTTTTCGGCGGGTCCATCAGCGACAGCCCTCCCACGAATACTCCGGTTACCGCTGGTTCGGCCACTTTCCTGCTGGGGCTTGGCGAGGCTTTCAACTTCGTCGGAGTCAGAGTCGAGGACAGCGGGCCTCTTTTCGGCACGGGCGGCCCGACCGAGACGGGCCCCGAGTCCCAAATAGCTATGAACATCAATTGGACCGGCGGCATATACATAAACTGCAGGTGGCCCGACGTTTCGACGCGCATCATTAACTACAATGCCGGTGGCTCCTTTTCGTCGATCGGATCGCTCTGGATAGCAAGTGGCCAATTCTGGTTCGGCGGCCAGACCTCATTAGTCAGTTTTGCCGGCGACACGTTTTCCGTCTGCGGTCCCGGCGGCGTCGGCAAGGGCAAAAAAGAAGATCTCGAAGGATATTTTGGCGAAGCGCGCCAGGTTTTGCACCAGCGCCTGATTACCAGGGGCCTCGTGGACCTTCCAAGGTAGGAACTGACTCCCACCTCGATAAGTTGTTACCCGCCCCTACGTCGTGACGAG
>JAKAWO010000014.1 GCA_021827255.1 Acidobacteriota bacterium
TGAGCTGGGGCGGCAGCGAATTCAGCGGAGAAACTTCACTCGACAGCGATTTCACTACCGCGAACGTTGTGTACGCGGCCGCGAGCGGCGATTCGGGCGGAACGGTCATATGGCCAAGTGCCTCGCCCAACGTCGTGAGTTCGGGCGGGACAACCATTAACCGCGACTTGAGCGGCGACTTCACTTCAGAGACCGCTTGGGGCGATAGTGGCGGCGGCGATAGCGCTTACGAGCTGGTGCCCGGCTATCAATCGAGCGTCAAGTCCGTCTCAGCCCTGGTGGGCAAGTTCCGAGGCACGCCGGATTTTTCTTTCGACGCCAATCCGGCTTCCGGCGTTTCGGTCTATGACTCCACGCCCTATCACGGCCAAAGCGGCTGGCTGGTTGTCGGTGGGACAAGCGTTTCCGCGCAAGCGCTCGCTGGCATCATCAATTTGGCTGGAAGCTTCGCTAGCAGCACCGACAGCGAGCTGACGACGATCTACAACGCCTACAACAGCACCAGCTACAGCAGCGATTTCACGGACATCACGACGGGCCAAACCAGCGGCTGCAAAGGCCATCACGTCACGAGCACTTGCTTCCATGCTCTGACCGGCTGGGATTTTATGACTGGCGTCGGCAGCGACCTTGGGACCAGCGGGAAGTAATCGCCGACAGAGTTCCGAACCTGAGCGCGCCGGGCACTACGCGGAACGCGCAGGCAAGGGAAACAGGGGAACAGGGGTATGACCAAGGCTGCGATGCGTGTCCGCGCTCAATAAACGCAACACGGAATCCCGCACATCAAATTCCAGAGGCAAGGAAACCTCAATAATTGCGCGCCGAATCGCTCGCCGCCCCTCCGATCCGCATTCCGTAGAACGTCCGATAAATGAAGTATGAGGAAACTGCAAAGAACGCCGCTGCCAGCGCGTGAGTCAGCGCGCTGCCGTGCGTAGCGTTCAACCGGACCGCGAGTTCGACGGCGAGGAGGCCAAACAGCGTCGTAAACTTGATGATGGGGTTGAGCGCCACCGCCGAGGTGTCCTTGAACGGGTCTCCAACCGTGTCGCCCACCACGGTCGCATCGTGCAACGCGGTGCCCTTCTCTTTCAGCTCCACTTCGACGATTTTCTTCGCGTTATCCCACGCCCCGCCGGCGTTCGCCAGGAAGATGGCCTGGTAGAGTCCAAAGGTGGCGATCGAGATCAGGTAGCCGATAAAGTAAAAGGGTTCGGCGAAGGCAAAGGAAAGGGTGATAAAGAAGACCGCGATGAAAATGTTCAGCATGCCCCGCTGAGCATATTGCGTGCAGATGGCCACCACTTTCTTGCTGTCGCTGACGGAAGCCTTCTCCACTCCCTCCAGCTTGATGTTCGCCTTGATAAACTCCACGGCCTTGTACGCGCCAGCGGTCACTGCCTGCGTGGAGGCTCCCGTGAACCAATAGATCACGGCTCCGCCTGTCACCAGACCCAGCACGAACGGCGCATGGAGCAGTGATAGCTTGTTCACGTTTTGAGTCAAGCCGTGGGTCAAGGCCATGATGGTGGCAAAAATCATCGTCGTGGCGCCGACCACCGCCGTGCCAATCAGCACCGGCTTGGCCGTCGCCTTGAAGGTGTTGCCCGCGCCGTCGTTGGCCTCGAGCATCTCTTTGGCTCTTTCAAAGTCCACTCGGACGTTGAAGTCCCGCTGGAGTTCCTCGTTAATGTTTGGGACGTGCTCGATGAGCGAAAGTTCATACACCGATTGCGCGTTGTCGGCGACCGGACCGTACGAATCCACCGCGATGGTCACCGGCCCCATGCCCAGGAACCCGAAGGCCACCAGCCCGAAAGCGAACACCGGCGCCGCCAGCATAATGTTCCCTAGCCCGCGCAGGCTGACCCAGGAGCCGATGGCCATCAGCACCATCATGGTCAGGCCCAGGTAATAGCTCGAAAAATTCCCGGCGACGAATCCCGACAGGATGTCGAGCGACGCGCCGCCTTCGCGCGCCGAAGTCACCACTTCCTTGACGTGCCGCGACTCGGTGGACGTGAACGCCTTGACCAGCTCGGGAATCAGGGCGCCGGCCAGCGTTCCGCAGCTCACAATCGTTGACAGCTTCCACCACAGGGTCGGATCGCCGCCCAGATTCGGAATGATGATGGCGGAAATCGCGTACGTCAGCCCGATCGAGGCGAACGAGGTGATCCAAACCAGCGAAGTCAGCGGCGCCTCGAAATTCATTTCCTTGGCCGACTGGTACCGGCCGCGCGCGATCGCGGCGTTCAGGAAGTAAGCCGCTGCCGCGGCCACCAGCATGACCACGCGGATGACGAAGATCCACACCAGGAGTTGCACCTTGATAACCGGGTTCTTGACGCCGAGCAGAATGAAAGTGATAAGCGCGACGCCCGTGACCCCGTAGGTCTCAAAGCCGTCGGCGGTCGGCCCCACCGAATCGCCCGCATTGTCCCCGGTGCAGTCGGCAATCACCCCCGGGTTGCGCGCGTCATCTTCCTTGATCTTGAAAACTATTTTCATCAAGTCGGAGCCGATGTCGGCGATCTTGGTGAAGATGCCGCCCGCGATCCGCAGCGCCGCCGCGCCCAGCGATTCCCCAATCGCAAACCCGATAAAGCACGGCCCCGCGTACGCTCCCGGAACGAAAAGCAGGATGATCAGCATCATCAGCAGCTCGACGCTGATCAGCATCATGCCCACGCTCATCCCCGCCCGCACCGGAATCCGGTAAACGGGAAACGGCTTGCCCTCCAAGCTGGCGAACGCCGTCCGCGAATTGGCCAGCGTGTTGACGCGAATCCCAAACCACGCCACGCTGTAGCTGCCCAGGATCCCCAGGACGGTAAACAGAAGGATGATCGCCACGCGCGAGGCTTCATACTTCAGCAGCAAGCCGAAATAGAGCACGATGATGGCAGCGATGAACAGCCACAGCAGCAGAAGGAATTTTCCCTGTTGCACCAGATAGGTCTTGCAGGTTTCCCAGATCAACTGGGAAACTTCGCTCATGGCGTGATGGACTGGCAACCCCTTCAAGCGGCTGTAACTGACCAGCCCAAACAGCAGCCCAAAGATGCAGAAGAGAATTCCAAACATCAGCAGACGGTGGCCGTCCATGCCGAGGAATTGGACCTTGGTAAAATCCGGCAGTTGCAGGTTGGCTTCGCCGGCCTGCTGCGGGGAAGCCTGGGCAAAGGCCGGGGACGCCATCATCATCCCCACAACCAGGACGCCCAGTCGTTGGATGGCTCGGCCTTTGCGGGCGAGGCGCGCCTTCCTGAAAAATCGAGCGGTTAGACTTATGACGAGGACACTGACTGGCAAAATGGCGGGCTGAAAAATCAAAGGGCCTCCCCTCAGTGCTAGCTTTGACGCTCCCGAAACGTGTTCTGCCGGCCGGGTTGAACTTCCTGGGGCGGCAGCTTCAGAAATGCATAGCCTTGCGATAGCTAAATCTATCTCTTTACCATAAATTGAAAAGATCCGTCAAACGCGATGCCTGCTCGCGCCGTGGGTGTCTTGTTTCCTCAAATCCCTCGGAGGTCGTTTTCACCGGCATCATTCCGAGCGCGCCGAGGAACCGGCTGTTCCACCGAGAAGCAAGTGGAATCCTTGGGGAGGCAGTTAACATCGGTCCCCGGAATGACCGCCACACGGCAAATAATCCTTGGGACAGCCCACGAGGCTCAAGAGTAAACCTCGGGGTTGATGAGGTTGGGCGGCCGGCGGCCCGCCAAGGCTTCGGTCAGGTTTTGCGCCGCCAGCATGGCCATGTTCAATCGCGTTTCCGCCGTGGCGCTGCCCAGGTGCGGGATCAGGACGACATTGTCCATGCTGAGCAGTTCCGGGTGGATGCGCGGTTCGTTTTCGAAGACGTCCAAGCCGGCGCCGGCGATTTGCTTGGCCTTCAAAGCGGCCACGAGAGATTCCTCATCCACGACCGGGCCGCGCGCCGTGTTGATCAGGAACGCCGTCGGTTTCATCCGGCTGAAGTCCTTGGCTTGAATCAGGTGGCGCGTTTCGGGCGTGAGGGGCACGTGCAAGCTGACGAAGTCGGATTCGCGCAGCAAGGTCTCACGGTCAACGTAAGTCGCCTCCAAAGCCCGCTCAACCGGCTCGGGCGCGCGGTGACGAGTGCTGTAAAGAATTCGCATCGCAAAGCCCCGGGCCCGCCGCGCTACCGCTTGCCCGATGTTGCCAAAGCCGATCAGGCCGAGGGTCTTTTGGTAAACGTTCACGCCATAGAGCAGATCGAACTGCCAGTGTTTCCATCGGCCCTCGCGGACGAATCGGTCCGCTTCTACCAGGCGCCGCGCCGTGGCCAGCAGAGTGGCAAAGACCAAGTCGGCGGTTGTTTCCTCCAGCACGCCGGTGGTGTTGGTCACGGCGATTCTTCGCCGCGTACACGCGGCCACGTCAATGTTGTCATAGCCCACCGAAGGGGTAGAAACAACCTTCAGCCGAGTCGCCCGGCCCAGCAGCTCGTTGGTCACCGCATTGCTCACCACCAGCAGCCCGTCCACGTCGTGGCAGGATTCGGCCAGCTTGTCCACGGGCATCGGGGCATCCTCCGGATTAAACCGAACTTCCGCATTTGATTTCAGCAAATCCATGACGGGCTGGGGCAAAGGCCGAGTCACAAAAATTTTGGGAGTCATATCGCTTTCCCTCCGCGGAGTGCGAGAATTGCTTTGATACCATGAACCGTCCTTGGCGGTCAAACTGGCAGCGCGCTTGGCGAAGGCGCTAGACGAGGCCGCCAGATTACGTCATGATCGGGTTGGAAACATTCTCCGCCTTGCGCGGCGGATCGAGAGGAGAAGGGTATGCGCCGAAAGGTAGCGTGTTTTCTTGTAACATGCCTGGCCTTTGCTTCCGTGGCCGGTGCTGCACAGCTCACCAGCCAGGAAAAAGCAGCGGTTACCGCGGCCAGAAAATGGCTCAGACTTGTTGACGAAGGCAGATACGGCGAGAGTTGGCGGGAGAGCGCACCATTTTTTCGCAGCCGCATTACACAGCAACGTTGGAGACAGGCATCGCAGAGCGTCCGAAAGCCTCTGGGCGCGCTGGTTTCCCGTCATCTGAAGACCGCCGTGTATAAAACATCGCTGCCGGGCGCTCCTGACGGACAGTATGTCGTGATGCAATTCGCATCCTCGTTCAGAAAGAAAGCGTCAGCCGTCGAGACGCTCACCGCCGTGCTGGGCAAGCGCGGCGCGTGGCGCGTCGTTGGGTATTTCATCCGGTGAAGCGAGGCGCAGGCTTTCACACTGCGGAGGGTCTGCAATTTCGCGCTCGGTACGAGCCGTCGGCAGAGGCGCGTCGAGGCTTGCCCGGCCAGCCGTCTCCTCTCCACAGGAACTGCGGCCGCTTGTCTCCGCGTTGTGCCGCCATGTCACGCCCTCAATTCCGCGGCAGACTGATGTTTGACAGGTTGCGGACCCCGCCTTAAGATAGAAGATTCACAAGCAGCATGACAATTCCCCAAGGGAGGAGCAGACATGCCGGTTAAGGTGGGCATCAACGGGTTCGGGCGGATTGGGCGCAACGTGTTTCGTGCCGGGTACAAAGACCCTGACCTCGAGTTTGTAGCTGTCAATGACATTACCGACCCCAAAACATTAGCCCATCTGTTGAAATACGACTCGGTGCTCGGGAATCTCTCCGCCGACATCACCCACGGCGAGGACTGTATCCGCGTGGATGGCCGTTCCCTAACGGTCTTTAAGGTCAAAGACCCCGCCGACCTCGACTGGTCGTCGCTCGGCGCGCAGGTTGTCGTTGAGTCCACCGGGCTGTTCACCAAGGCCGAAGACGCGCGCCGGCACTTGCGAGGGACGGTCAAAAAAGTCATCATTTCCGCCCCGGCCAAAAACGAGGACATCACCATCGTCTTGGGCGTCAATGAGAAGAAGTACGATCCAGCCAAGCACCACATCATCTCAAACGCCTCCTGCACGACCAATTGCCTGGCCCCGGTCGCCAAAGTCGTGCATGAGAACTACCACATCCAAAGAGGGGCCATGACCACGGTCCACTCCTACACCAACGACCAGCGCATCCTCGACCTGCCGCACAAAGACTTGCGGCGCGCGCGGGCCGGAGCGGTTTCAATCATTCCCACTTCGACCGGAGCTGCGAAGGCTATCGGCCTGGTGTTGCCGGAGCTGCAAGGCAAGCTCGATGGTTTTTCATTGCGCGTCCCCACTCCCAATGTTTCGATCGTGTACTTGGTGGCGTTCGTCGAGAAGCCCACGACGACGGAAGACCTTCGAGCGGCTTGCCAGCGCGCCGCCGAGGGGCCGCTGAAGGGCATCCTCCAGTATTGTGAAGAAGAACTGGTCTCAGCCGATTTCCGCGGCAACCCCCACTCTTCCATTGTGGACGCGAGTTTCACCAAGGTGATTGACGGCGCCTGCGTCCAGGTCACCTCCTGGTATGACAACGAGTGGGGTTATTCGAAGCGCGTCAACGATCTCGTCAAGTTTATCGCCAAGGGGCTGTGAGCCGCAGGGACGGTGGAAGGGCGGGTCGGCGCGGTCTTTGGCTTGCCACCCTGTTGACGCTGGGCCAAATCTCAATGGCTTGATCGCCCGGTCTCGGCCGCCGAGCTCCCGGACGCCGCAGACGGCGAATCAATCGCTGTTTCTCAATGCCGAAACTCTCGATTCGCGACGTGGATCTGAAAGGCAAGCGCGTCTTTGTGCGCGTGGACTTCAACGTTCCCCTCGACGCCGCCGGAAACGTTACCGATGACACTCGCATCCGCGCCAGCCTGCCAACCATCGAGTGGGCGCTTCAGCGAGGCGCGCGCCTGATTCTAGCCTCGCACCTCGGCCGCCCCAAAGGAAAATCCGACCCTAAAATGAGCCTCCGGCCGGCGGCCGAGAGGCTCTCGAAGCTCCTCGGGCAGGCCGTTGCCTTTGCGCCCGATTCGATGGGCGCGGAAGCCCAAAGCGCCGCCACGGCGCTCCGCGACGGCCAGGTCTTGCTCCTCGAGAACCTTCGCTTCCATGTTGAAGAAGAAAAGGACGATCCGGAGTTCTCTCGAAAACTCGCCTCGCTCGCTGAAGTTTACGTCAACGACGCTTTCGGCACCGCGCACCGCGCCCACGCCTCGACCGAAGGCATCACGCACTATCTCACGCCCGCCGTGGCGGGCTTGCTGATGGAGAAGGAGCTTCAATACCTTGGCCAGGCGGTGGAAAATCCGCCGCGCCCCTATGTGGCGATTGTGGGCGGGGCTAAGGTCTCCGATAAGATCGGCTTTCTCGAAAATCTGATGCGCTTTGCGGACGTCGTCTTGATCGGCGGCGCCATGGCGTACACGTTTCTCAAGGCTTGCGGCGTGGAAGTCGGCTTGTCGAGATTTGAGCCCGACAAGCTCGATCTCGCCCGCGATCTTCTGAGTTTTTCAGAACGCCGGAGCATCAAGCTCTGTCTGCCACAAGATCACGTTGTGGCCGAGAAGCTCGACCCTTCTGCAGCGGCTGAAGTTGTCCGCGAGCAGGCGATTCCTGCCAACCGCCTCGGCGCCGACATTGGTCCCTTGACGCGTTCCGATTATGCGGCGGAAATCGAGCGCGCCAGGATGATTGTTTGGAACGGCCCCATGGGCGTCTTTGAGATCGCTCAGTTTTCGGAGGGAACCGTCGCTGTGGCTAAAGCCGTCGCGGCTTCTTCCGCCATCTCCATCGTGGGCGGCGGGGATTCGGTCGCCGCCGTGCGCAAAGCGGGCGTGGCAGACAAGATCACTCACATCTCGACGGGCGGCGGCGCTTCGCTCGAGTTCCTTTCGGGCATGCAGCTCCCCGGCGTTGACGCTTTGACGGAAGCGAAGTAGGCGGTGGAAGCGGGTGACGGGGAGCGAGCCTCGAAGCAACCGGCCCCAAGTGGGTCTGCCGCTTTGCCGCGCTGACCGAGCGAAGTGCGTTCCATGTCTAGCCGAACGGGTGCCCAATGCGTCGTCGCGTGATGGCGGGCAACTGGAAGATGTACAAAACCATCGCTGCAACCTCAGCCTTCATCGAAGGGCTGAAGGCGCGAGTGGCCTCCGTTGACCACTGCGAAGTGGTGGTGGCGCCGCCTTTTACCGCCCTGCGGGCCGCGGCGGAGGCGGCGCGCGGAAGCAAAATCCGCATCGCCGCCCAGGACCTCCACTGGGACCGGGAAGGCGCGCACACCGGCGACGTTTCTGCCGGAATGCTGGCCGAAGCCGGGGCCACGCACGTGATCATCGGGCATTCGGAGCGGCGTCGCGACCACGGCGAAACCGATGAAGTGGTCAACCGCAAGCTCAGGGCTGCTTTGACCGGCGGCCTCACTCCAATTGTCTGCGTGGGGGAAACCCTGGCGGAGCGCGAGGCGGGCGCGACGCGCCAAGTTCTTGACCGCCAGTTCGAGCGCGGTTTCGCTGGGTTGACCTCTTCTGAGTTTTCCCATATCATCATAGCTTACGAACCGGTCTGGGCCATTGGGACAGGCCGCACCGCGACACCGGAAATGGCGGCGGAAAGCCATCGCTATCTGCGGGAGCTGGGCCGCCGGGGTTTTGGGGAAACAGAGGCCGAAGGCTTGCGAATCCTTTACGGCGGCAGCGTCAAGCCAGACAATATCGGCGGCTTGATGTCTGAAAACGAAATTGACGGGGCGCTAGTGGGGGGCGCAAGCCTGGATGTCGAGTCCTTTGCGGCCATCGTCAACTATCCGCGCGCCCGGTCGGCCGGATGAGCTAGGAAAGAATTCTTATGGTAACCGCTGTGGTCATCCTTCAAGTGGCGATCAGCGTTCTGCTGGTTCTGGTGGTGCTGATTCAGGGTGGTGAAAACGTAGATATGGCCGCCGCCTTTGGTGGCGCCAGCCAGGCCGCCTTCGGACCCCGTGGCGCCGTGACCACCATTCAAAAAATCACCTGGGTGCTGGCGGCTCTGTTTATGATCGTTGCGATGACGCTGACGATTTGGTCCGGCAGGACGGGTTCGGCGTCCGTGCTGTCCAAGACGCCGCCCAAAGCGGCCCCTGCTGCGCCGGCCAAAAAGTAACCTTCGGAGGCTGCGCTTCCGACCGGCCGACTCAGTTTCCTGCGATGGAAGCCTTTCATGTGCGGAAGTGGCGGAATTGGCAGACGCACCAGCTTGAGGGGCTGACGGTCGCAAGACCGTGGGGGTTCGAGTCCCCCCTTCCGCACCACCCACGACGAGCCCGGAACTGTCGGTTGATCCCCGCCGGCGCGAAGCGCCCCGGTTGAAAGAACGCTGCGCGTCCTCGCTGCATACGCTCGGCAGAGCCGCCGCACACTCCGCCCTTAGCCACCGGCCGCGTGCCCCTGGGCGGCTTCGCGCAACGCGCGGATGGCAGCGGCGTATCCGTCCGGAGAATCAAAAATCGCCGAGCCCGCCACCAGCACATCGGCGCCGGCTTCCGCCACCTGCCTCGCTGTTTCCGGGTTGATGCCCCCGTCAACCTCCACCTCGCACTTCTGTCCGCGCTCGCGCAGCCGCGTCCGGATTTCGCGGATCTTGGGGAGCGTTTCTGGAATGAATTTCTGCCCGCCGAAACCCGGATTGACCGTCATGACCAGCACCAAGTCACGCTGGACCAGCATTTCCGATAGCGTTCCCGCTGGCGTGGAGGGGTTCAGGGCCACACCGGCCTGCTTGCCGAGCGAGTGAATGTGCTGAACGGCGCGATGCAGGTGCGGTGTCGCTTCCTGATGGATGATGATCGTGTCGGCGCCGGCCTCGGCAAAACGCTCGATGAAATCTTCCGGCGGCTCGACCATCAGGTGAGCTTCCAGCGGAAGGCGCACGAGAGGCCGCAAGCAACGCACCGCCTGGACCCCAAAAGTGATGTTGGGAACGAACCGGCCGTCCATGACATCAATCTGGAGGCGGTCGGCGCCCGCCGCCTCCACGGCCTTAGCTTGCTCGCCCAGACGCGTGAAATCCGCGGAGAGAATGGAGGGCGCAATTTTAATCATGGTGCGCTCCTTCGAGCGTTGCTCAGCCGCTCGGCGGCTGCTCGGTCCAGATACCATACAAGGCGCCCGCTCGCTGGCTGCACTCCCTGCGCCGGAAACAGCTCGGGCCGAAGAGGACCTTCAAGGACTTCTTGCAATATCCTGGACTTCTCTTCTCCCGCCACCATGAAAGCGACCTCGGCGGCCGCGTTCAGGACTGGATAGGTCAAAGTCATGCGATGCATGTTCAGCTTGGGCACGAAGTTTGGGGCGACCCAGCGCTCACGCTCCGCCTGAGCGGGCGTTCCAGGAAATAACGACGCCGTGTGACCGTCTGCTCCAAGGCCGAGCAGAATCAGATCGAGGCGTGGAACGTGGTTCTGAGGCGGCCGAAGTTCGCGCGCCAGAACCCCCTCGTACTCAAGCGCGGCCACGCTGAGATTGGCGCGCTCGGCCTCCATTCGATGGAAATTTGCTGCCGCAGCCGGGACATGATCCAGCAGAGTCCGGCGAAGCATCCCATAATTGCTCTGCGGATGGTCTGGTGGGACGGCGCGCTCATCCACTTGGAAAAGGCGCATGCGAGTCCACGGGATCGAGGCAGAGAGCGCGCTATCGGCCAGCCGCTCGAAAAACGGTCGCGGAGTTTGGCCCCCGGAAACGGCCGCGCAAAAATTCTCTTCCCTGCGGGAACGCTCATTGGCTGCTGCCACGAACCGCGCGGCAAGGGCTGCGCTCATTTCATCCAAGTTCGGGAAAATTCGTATTTCCGGCTCGCTCATGACGACGGGACGAACAGGGCCGAAACGCTGCGCATCAGTTCGATGCGGCGATCATGCTCGCGAAGGCGTCCAGAACTTCTTCATAAATAGTGTCGTGACTTGGGAAGCGCAGTTCGTCGCCGAGGAGGTTGTTGACGCCGGCGGGTTGGAGGAGAACGGTGCGTTCAAACGGCAGCCGGCCGCCCACTTCGCATCGTGCCTCAATCTTTCGCTCCCCAGCGCTCTCGCGGAAGTGGAAGACGGCGGCCGGTTCGCCACGAGTCTCAACCGAGACCGACGCCCGCGGCGCGCCCGCCCGCGAGGCCTCCGCCGTCCCGCAAATGATCTGCACTGGCTGGCCCTCAGCTTCCAGGTTGAAAACCCGGCTGCCTGGCTTCTCCACCGTCGTCTCGGGTTTCCAACCGAGGCGGCCCGCTAGCCAGGCGGCCAACAAATACGGCGCGGCCCCCGCCCTCGGCTGCGCGGAACCATCGGCAATCCATTCAATACGGACCCGGGATATCCGGCGGAGACAATCTGTTGCCTGGGGAAAATCGAAACAGTGCGCGAGGAGTTCGCGCCAAGGTGTCAGGCGGCTCCAGTTCAGGTCGCTGAAGGCCAGGCGTCGAGCGCCCCAGGAGCGCCGCACCTGCTGGGCCAGATCCGCCAAGCCCTTCTCGGCATCTTTGTAACCCGCGGAGTCCACCAGCACGCGGTCGGCCACGCGGAGAATGTCCGCCATGTATTCAGCCGGAGCGAAATGGTCCGTCCGCCACCAGAGGTAAACCGGCAATTCGGGAATGATCAACGGAACCACCAGGCTCTTGAGTCCCTCCACGGCGTCGCCCGACGCATAGATCGAAACCGTTTCGCAGCACACCTGCTTTTCTCCTGGGCTCGGAGTGCGGCAGCGGGCAGAGATCGAGGCACGGAGCGCGGCGGCGTTCGCGGCCCGCTCGGCAATCATGACAATGGCCCGGCAGGGGTTCTCCGGCGTGATCTGGGCGATCAGATCCAAAGTTTCGGCGCCAGCCTCCTGGCTCTCGACGTAGGCTAGCAGAGTCAGGACGGAGGCGCGCGTTACAGCCTGCTGGGTTTCCGGGTCTTCGGCGGCGGATTGCCAAAGGGCGGAGAGTTCGCCTTCGAGGTTCGCTACGTTGGCGGTCCGCAGTTCTCCCGCCGTCAAAGAGACGAATGCGCTCGGCAACGTTCTCCTCCCATCATGTGGAGCTACAGGCGGTGCCAGTGGCGCGCGTCCCGCGCCAGAAGCGCGTCCGCTTCTGCCGGACCCCAGCTTCCCGCCTCATAAAATGCCAGTCCGCCGGCTCTGTCCTGCTGCCAGCGTTCCAGCACCGGCGTAAGCAACTCCCATGCCATCTCCACGGCATCCTCGCGTGTAAACAGCGTCTGATCGCCCAGCATGCAATCCAGCAACAAAGTTTCATAGGCGCCGGGAGTTTCAACGCCAAACGAGTCCGCATAGCGGAATTCCATCTTGACGGGCCGAATTTGCATGGTGGTCGCTGGAAATTTGGCGTTGAATTTGACCGAAATCCCTTCGTTGGGTTGGATGCGGACCGCCATGATGTTGGGCTCAACCGAATCCCTCCACGTCTTGCCGAACACCATATGGGGAACGCGCCGGAATTCGATCACAATCTCGGAAATGTGCTTGGCGAGGCGCTTCCCTGACCGGACATAAAAAGGCACGCCCGCCCAGCGCCAGTTGTCCACCGAAAACTTTAACGCCGTGTAAGTCTCCGTGGTGGAAGCAGGAGAAACCTTCGGCTCTGACCGATAAGCGGGGACGCTTTCGCCCCTCACCCATCCTTGCTGGTACTGGCCACGCACCGCATACTCGCTGAGGCGGTCGAGATCGAATGGGCGGATGGCTCGCAGGACTTTGGCTTTTTCGTCGCGGACCTGCGCGGCCTCAAAGCTGGCGGGAGGTTCCATCGCCACCAAGCTCAGCACCGACATGACGTGGTTCTGGATCATGTCCCGCAGCAAGCCCGCCTCCTCATAATAACCGCCCCGCCCTTCGATGCCGATGTCCTCCGCCACGGTAATCTCCACGTGGTCTATGTACCGCCGGTTCCAGATCGGCTCGAAAATCCCATTCGCGAAACGGAGAACCAATAGATTTTGCACCGTCTCTTTGCCCAGATAATGGTCAATCCGGTAAACCTGATCCTCGCTGAAGACGCTCAGCACGACGGCGTTGAGCTGGCGGGCGCTCTCTAGATCCCGCCCAAACGGCTTTTCGATGACGATGCGCGTCCAGCTCTTGCCGGGCCGTTTGGGTTTTGCCAGCCCCGCCGACTCCAGATGACGGACAATGACCGGAAATTGGCTGGGAGGCGTGGCGTTATAAAAAAGGCGGTTGCCCTTTGTTCCGCTTTCTTCATCGAGCTTGTTCAATAAGTTCGTAAGTTGCGAGTAAGCTTTTATGTCGCTGAAGTTGTCGGTCAGATAGTAGAAACGTTTGACGAAGTCTGCGACCGAGGCTTCGTCGGCGGGGACGTCGGAGTACTTCTTCAAAGCCTCGGCCATGACTTGGCGAAATTTCTCGTTGTTGTAGGGGGTCTTGGCGCAGCCGATCACTGCAAAGGCAGCGGGCAGCATCCCTTCACGGTCGAGAGAGAAAAGAGCGGGAACCAGCTTCCGCGCCGTCAGATCGCCTGACGCGCCGAAAATAGTCACAGCGCACGGGTCGGGAGTTTTGCGGAGGCGCATTCCCTCCCGCAGCGGGTTGGTTACAACGGTCGTGGTTGCCATCTCTTGCCTGCCGGTTGCCGGAATCCCCTTTCCTGCTTCCCCAAGTTCAAGCCGCCTTGGCCTTAACCTTAGCAAGCGCGCCGCCCACCACTTCCGCCAGATGGCCGAGGCCGGCGAGCGCGTCGCTTGTCAGATGGACGCGGAGGACACGCCGCTGCTTTCCTTCTAGAGACTGCAAATCCCCTAGCGCCTGAGCTTGCTTGAGGGTTGAAAACGTGTAGGGCTCGCCAGGAATCGGCAGGTCGCTTGAATCGTCGCAGGTCAGTTGAAAAAACAAGCCGCGGTTCGGCCCGCCTTTGTGGAGCTGGCCGGTCGAGTGGAGGAATCGCGGCCCGTAACCGACGGTCGTGGCCAATCGCAGCGAATTCCTCAGCCGCGTGCGGAGCGCCTGTAACTCGCGCTCCATAGCTTCGGAGCGCTGCACATAGGCCATCAGCGACACGTAGTCTCCAGGAGCGGCTTGACTCAAAAACGCCGCGATCAACCCTTGGGCGGAATCCGCGCTTGTTTGGGTGGACTTCTCACGCCGGGCCCGCGTCAACGGATCGCCATAGAATCTTAGCCCGCCCGACTCCAGGATGGGCGAGGATGTCGGCAGTTTGCCTTGGGCCTTGAAGTCAGCCAGCAGGCGGTTCGTGTTGTCCTTGCTCTCTTGGACGTTCGGCTGGTCGAAGGCGTTGATCCCCAGCAGAGCGCCCGCGGTGGCGACGGCAATTTCCCAGCGGAAGTACTCCTGCCCAAGATCCAACTTGTCGTTGAGCATAATCCTCACCACAGGATGTCCGGCGGATTCGAGCGCCTTGAGCTTGCCTTCCGTGGCGTCGCTTGGGTCGGAAGCAAGCGCAAGCGAAACAAAAAGCCGGTCGCTGCCGTAGTTGGCCGCCTCCCCCAGCGCTTCACCCGCCACGGGAATCAAGCCCGTGCCCGCCTTGCCGGTGCTCTCAGCAATCAACTGTTCCGCCCAGTCGGCAAAAGTCGCCAAAGCTGGAGACGACACCAGGGTGACTTTGTCGCGGCCGGCGCGCGCCGCCTCGGCCATCTCGACGCCTAAGCTGACGCCCGGATTCTCGCGCGGTGCTGCTGACCCGCCACAGGCTTGAACCATCCGCTCTGCCCGATCGAGCAATGCGCCTATATCCACGCCCGCAAGGGCGGCCGGGACCATTCCGAAATTCGAAAGAGCTGAATAGCGGCCGCCAATGTCGGGCTTGCCGTGGAAAACCCCGCGAAAACCTTTCTCCGCCGCCAACTGCTCGAGCGAGGTGCCAGGGTCGGTGATGGCGACAAAATTCTCGCCAGCGCGGTCGCCCTTGATCTTTGCGACGCGGCCATAAAAATACTTGAAGAAACTCATCGTCTCCACGGTCCCACCCGACTTGCTGGAAACGATAAACAGCGAGCGTGAGACGTCAATCGCCTTTTCGACGCGGGCCACGCTGGCAGGAACCGTCGAATCGAGCACGTGCAACTCGAGGTAGCCGGGAGCGGCTCCGAACGTGGCCCGTGAGACGTCAGGGCACAGACTGCTGCCGCCCATTCCGAGCACGACCGCGTGCTTGAATCCCGCCTTCCGCGATTGATCCACAAAGTTCAGGATTGCGTCTTTATGCTCCTGCATTTCGCCTGCCACGCTGAGCCAGCCGAGGGCGCCGCGAATTTGTTTTTGGGCCACGGAGTTGGAGCTCCAGAGGGAGGCGTCACGATCCCACAAACGCCGCGGCCACCTCTCTTGATCGAGGCGGGCGAGCGTTGCCTGAACAGCCGAATCCAGCTTGCCCAAGGCGACGCGGCTCGTGTCGAGTTCTCCTGCCAGGATTTTCTTTCGCTTCTCGTCAATGACGCCCAGCAGCTTGTTGTAATCCCGCGAAAAGGCCTCGCAGCCGTCATCTTCGAGCTTCTGGGTGACGGCGGCAAAGTCCACGCCAAGCTGCGCAAGCGCCGCAAGCGTTTTCCGCGCCTCGTCCCATCCCTCTTTGAGGGTCAGGCGCGGCCGACCGTGGTCACGGAAAGCCGAAATCGTGGCCGGAGGCATGGTGTTGACTGTCTCCGCCCCAATCAATTCCTGAACGTAAAGAGTATCACTGTATTTGGGATTTTTTGTGCTGGTTGAAGCCCACAGCAGGCGCTGAACGCGCGCCCCTCTTTTCTCCAGCTCCTTAAACTGCGGGCTGAAGAACATCTTCTCGTATTCCTCGTAGGCCATCTTGGCGTTCGCAATCGCGGCTTTTCCCAAAAGCTGCTCGACCTTTTCTTTATCCTCCCGGCTGGCGTTGGCGAGTTTGGCTTCGAGCTGTTGGTCCACGAGCGTATCAATTCGGCTCACGAAGAAGCTGGCAACGGAGGCCAGGCGATCGAGCGGCGCGCCTTCGCGCGCCCGCCTTTCAAGCGCCGCCAGGTAAGCCTTCGCAACCTCGATGTAGCGCTCGACGGCAAATAGCAACGTGATGTTGATGTTGATTCCCTCCCCCAGCATTTGTTCGATCGCGGCAAGGCCTTCCCGCGTTCCTGGAATTTTGACCATGACGTTCGGGCGGTTCACCGCGCCCCGCAGCCGTCGAACTTCTGCAATGGTTCCCTCCGTATCATGCGCGAGCAGCGGCGAAACCTCGATACTGACGAACCCATCGCGGCCTTGCGTGGCATCGTAGGTGGGGCGGAACAGATCGGCGGCCAGTTGGATGTCTTCCACCACCAGGCGCTCGTAAATTTGCGCCGCCGTCAATCCCCGTTGGGCCAGCCGGCGGATCGCCTCATCGTAGTCTGTGCTGCCCACGATGGCCTTTTCAAAAATGCTGGGGTTCGAGGTGACACCCGTCAAGCCGTCCTCGTCAATCAAACGCTTCAGGTCTCCCGACAGGAGTTCGCCGCGGCGAATATAGTCGTGCCACACACTCTGTCCAAGCCTGTTCAATTCTCGAAGAGGATTTGAATCCATCACCACCCCCTGAATTTTGAATTACGCTCTGCTCCGGCTGACGCTATGCCCTCGGCCCACAAATCCCCTCGCGCCGTACCCTTCCGTTCTTGATTCCGAATTCTTTGCTTCACGCTTCAGAATTCATAATTTCACGCGCTCGATGGACAACATTCTCCGGCGTGAATCCGAACTTCTCCGCTAAAACTTGGTAGGGCGCGGAAGCGCCAAACCGCGTCATGCCGATGACGGCGCCCTTCGGACCGACGTAGCGCTCCCAGCCGAACGGCGACGCAGCCTCAATCGCCAGCCGAGCCGTTACGGCACGTGGCAGAACTTCCTCCCGGTAGGGCTGCGGTTGCTTTTCAAATAGGTCCCAGCTTGGCATGCTCACTACGCGCGCCTTGACTCCCTCACCCCTCAGCTTGTCATACGCCCCCAGAGCCACGGATACTTCCGAGCCGGAAGCAATCAGAATGATCTCCGGAATCCCATCCTTTGAGTCTGCCAGAATGTACGCGCCCCGCCTTAAACCCTCCGCCGCGGCGTATTTTTCACGGTCAATCACCGGCAATTTCTGCCGCGTCAGGGCGAGCGCCACTGGACCTCCCTGGTGTTCAATGGCCACGCGCCAGGCGACCGCCGTCTCATTCGCGTCGGCCGGACGGATCAGGGAGAGATTGGGAATGGCGCGAAGCGCAGGCAGGTGCTCGATCGGCTGATGCGTTGGCCCGTCTTCACCCAAAAAAATGCTGTCATGGGTGAAGACAAAAATCGAATGAGCTTCCATCAGCGCCGCCAAACGGACCGCCGGACGGCAATAATCCGAAAAGATCATGAAGGTCGCGCCGTAAGGAATCAACCCGCTCAGCGCCATGCCATTCAGTATCGAGCCCATTCCGTGCTCGCGCACCCCGAAGTGGAAATTGCGGCCTCCGTAGTTTTCCGGACTGAAGTCTTGTGCTCCCTTGATCAGCGTGTCCGTCGAAGGAGCCAAGTCCGCCGCGCCGCCAATCAGGAAGGGCAGGCTCGGCGCGATGGCGTTCAAAGTCTTCCCTGACGCCTGCCGCGTGGCCAGTGGGCCGTCGGAGGGTTTGAAAATTGGCAGCTTCGATTCCCAGCCGCTCGGAAGCTCGCCTCGCTGCAACCGATCGAGTTCTTCCGCTAGACCGGGGAAAGCCTTGCGATAAGCGGTCAGCCGCTCTTGCCACGCCGCTTCCTGCTGTTTCCCGATGTCAATCGCCTGACGAAAATTCGCCAGGGCCTCTTCGGGCACGTAGAAGGGCGGCTCTAAGGGCCAGCCAAGATTGTGTTTCGTCAGCTTCACCTCTTCTGGGCCGAGCGCCGCGCCGTGCGCCTCCGCCGTGTCTTGCTTGTGCGGGCTGCCGTATCCGATGTGCGTGCGGCACATAATGATGGACGGGCGTTCTGCTTCCGCCTGCGCAGCGCGGATCGCTCGGTCAACGGCCTCCAGGTCGTTCCCGTCCGGAAGTTTCTGCACAAACCAGCCATAAGCCTCAAACCGCTTGGCGCGATCCTCCGTGAAAGCCAAATTCGTCGAGCCTTCAATGGAGATGTGATTGTCGTCATAAATGTAAATAAGGTTGCTGAGCCTCAAGTGGCCGGCAAGCGACGCAGCTTCTGAGGCGACGCCTTCCATCAAATCGCCGTCGCTCACCAGCGCGTAAATCTTGTAATCCAGAATCGCGTGGCCCGGCCGGTTGAAATACGTGGCCAGATATCGCTCGGCAATGGCCATGCCGACGCCGTTTCCAAACCCCTGCCCCAACGGGCCGGTCGTTGTCTCTATACCTTCGACTAAACGATGTTCGGGATGGCCAGGCGTCTTGCTCCCCCACTGCCGAAACTGCCGGAGGTCATCGAGCGTCAGATCGTACCCGGTGAGGTACAGCAATCCATAGAGCAACATGCAGCCGTGGCCGGCGGAAAGGATAAAGCGGTCGCGGTTGGGCCAGCGCGGGTGTCGCGGACTGTATCGCAGAAACCGTTTCCAGAGCACATACGCCATCGGCGCCGCGCCCATGGGCAGACCTGGGTGGCCTGATTTCGCTTTTTCCACCGCGTCTATCGCCAGGCAACGAAGCGTGTTGATGCATAGTTGATCGAGTTCAGCAGCGTTGAGTGCGGTTCGCTGCGGTTGGGCTACCGTGTTTGCGTCCAATGATGAATCCCCCTCGTCGAGATCAACTCCAGGCCGTTCCCCGTGCTCGCGCGGCGCATCGTGGAGCAAGTGGCATGCGCCAGTTTCCGAACTCATCCGATGCGCCTCAAAACCAAGTGGAACATCTGAGAGCACTATTATATAACTTTAAGTCTGCCTCGCGCGTAGGGTGATCATAATTTCGGCAAACCCGCCGCCCCGCTCTGCGCCCTAGGTGCCGGTTGGGAAGACAGAAGATCCGTCGCGGGGCGGGAGCAATTACGAGGAGGAGAACCAGTATGAGCAAATACCATCTTGGAGTGGTCGGACTCGGCGTGATGGGTAAGAACCTCGCCCTCAACGCGGAAAGCAAGGGCTTTTCAGCGGCGGGTTACACGCGCAGCGCGGAAAGGGTTCGCGCTTTCGAGGCAGAGGCGGCCGGAAAGAATATTTTCGCCACCAACTCGCTTCCGGAATTCGTGCAGGCTTTGGAAGAACCGCGCCGCATTCTGGTGATGGTCACCGCGGGCAAGCCGGTGGATGAGATGCTCGCCCAACTGATGCCGCACCTGAAACCAGAAGACATCGTGATTGACGGCGGCAACTCTTATTACAAAGACACCGAACGCCGGGCTAAAGAGCTCGAAGGCTTGGGCTTGCGCTTTTTCGGCATGGGAGTCAGCGGCGGCGAAGAAGGCGCATTGCGCGGCCCCTCACTCATGCCGGGCGGGCACGAAGATTCTTATCGGCATCTCGAGCCGGTTCTCACCAAGGTGGCTGCCCAAACCGGCGATGGCCCGTGCTGCACTTATCTCGGGCCGGGTGGCGCCGGCCACTACGTCAAGATGATTCAC
>JAKAWO010000015.1 GCA_021827255.1 Acidobacteriota bacterium
GCTCCCGAATTTCACGCGTGTGCCGCCGCTCGTAAATCAGGCCGACAATCAAGAATAGCGCCCCCGTTGAAATGCCGTGGTTGATCTGCTGAATGACGCTGCCGGAAAGGCCCTGCGGGTCGAGCGTAAAAATCCCCAGGGTGACAAATCCCAAGTGGCTGACCGAGGAGTAAGCGATGAGCTTTTTCATGTCGCGCTGCATCATGGAGACCAGCGCGCCGTAAATAATGGCGATAATCGAGAGTGTGACCATCACCCGCACCACGCGGGGGTCGGCGCTTGCCCGAGGCAGGAGCGGCAGAGAAAAGCGGATAAATCCGTAAGCCCCCATCTTCAGCAAAACACCCGCCAGCAGAACCGAGCCGGCCGTTGGGGCTTCCACGTGGGCGTCCGGAAGCCAGGTGTGGAAGGGGAACATCGGCACTTTGATGGCAAAGCTGATGGCAAACGCGGCAAAAACCCATATCTGCAAGCTCAGCGGCCAGGCGCCCGCGTGTTCCATCAAATGGATGTAATTGAACGTGTATCGGCCTGTGTCCGTGTGGTATCGGAAGTAGAGGGCCAGAATCCCCAACAACATCAGGACCGAGCCGGCCAGCGTGTACAAGAAGAACTTAATCGCCGCGTAGAGCTTCCGCGGTCCGCCCCAGACGCCAATGATGAAATACATCGGAACGAGCATGACTTCCCAGAAAACATAAAACAAAAACAAATCGAGAGACATGAACACACCCAGCATCCCTGCCTGGAGCAGCATGAACATGGCGTAATACTCTTTCGTCCGTTCTTGAATACCCGACCAAGATGAGAGGGTGGCGAGGAATCCCAGCACCGTCGTCAGCATGATGAGCAGAAGGCTGATGCCGTCAATACCGAGGTGATACGAGGCGCCAATGGCCGGAATCCAGGGCGCCTTCTCGACAAATTTGAAGAGCCCCTCCGTCGCTGGGGCGGAAGAGAACCAAAACACCAGCGGCAACGAGACCAGAAACCCGACGAACATCACCACGTTGCCCCACCAGCGGATGGCGTTCTTGTTCTCCGCCGGAATGAACAGCAGCGGAACCATTCCCGCCACCGGCGTGAACAAGACGATGCTGAGGATATGCTCATGAAAAAATGTCATCGCCGACCTCAGTTGCAGGCAGCCACGGCCCCCTCTCTTGACGAGGCAGGAGCTCGCGCCAGCGCCGCGCCTTCCCTATCCCCTTCGGATTGAACTCTCCCGTCCGCTCATCGAAAATGCAGAATATAGAAGGCCATAAGAATCAGCGCGCCCAAAGTAATCATCCACGCATAACTCTGAACGCGTCCGGTCTGAATCACTCTCGCCGGATAACTCAAAAGTTTTACTCCGAATGCCGCCACATTCACTATGCCGTCAACCACCCACTTATCGTACAACCTGGAGAGATCCGCGGTCAGCCGAGTCGCCCCGCCCAGTCCATTCACCCCGGCGTCCACCACCCCTTGGTCGAAGGCCGCGAGCAGATTGCCCAGGTTCTTGACGCGATTCACCACCATCGCATCATAGAGCTCATCCACGTAGTACTTGTTCAGGACCAGTTCGTAGACGGGCGCCGCCGCCTCCGCCAGATGAGCCGGCAACTCGGGTTTCCGAATGTACATCCAGTAGGCGACTGCCGCGCCCACCAGAACGATAAGGATTGTGCCCATCATCAATCCCATCTCAAGGCCGTGGCTGTAACGCTCTCCGTGCAAAGCCAGCGGGTTTGCGAATACGGGAGCAAGAAAATGGCCAAAGAATTCCACCGGCCAGTTCACGTAGCCGCCGATCACCGAGAGCGTTCCCAGGACGATCAGCGCGATCAGCATGCTCCAGGGGGATTCGTGAAGGTGATGTTGGGCTTCCGGTGCCCCGCGCGACTTCCCGAAAAAGGTCATAAAGAGCAGACGAAACATGTAAAGCGCGGTCAGGCCCGCCGTCACCCAACCGACCACCCATAGCGCGGTGTGGCCATAAGGGCTCGAGATGGAATTCCAAATGATCTCATCTTTGCTGAAGAACCCCGAAAAGCCGGGAACGCCGCTGATCGCCAGTGTGGCAGCTAGAAAGGTCGCAAAGGTAATGGGAATCTTCCGCCAGAGTCCGCCCATCTTCCGGATGTCCTGCTCGCCTCCCAGGGCATGGATCACGCTGCCAGCCCCAAGAAACAGCAGAGCTTTGAAAAAGGCATGGGTCATCAGGTGGAAGATTCCCGCGCCGAACGCTCCCACGCCGCAGGCCAGGAACATGTAGCCTAGCTGGCTGACCGTCGAGTAGGCGAGCACCCGCTTGATATCATTCTGCACGAGGCCCATGGAAGCCGCCCAAATGGCCGTCGCTGCGCCAATCGCCGCCACCACGCCCAGCGCCGCCGGCGCCAGCACGTAAAGCGCGCTCGAGCGCGCCACCATGTACACGCCCGCTGTGACCATGGTCGCGGCATGAATCAGCGCGCTGACCGGCGTAGGTCCCTCCATCGCGTCCGGGAGCCAGACATAGAGCGGAATCTGGGCCGACTTTCCGGTTGCGCCCACGAACAGAAGTAGGCAAATCGCCGTGACCACGCCGCTGCCCACCGCTAACTGCCCGCTCCGAGCCGCCGTTGTGACCTGCTGGAAATTCAAAGTGCCGAAGGTGACCGCGATGAGCATAACGCCCAGCAGAAATCCCGCGTCCCCGATCCGGTTGACCACGAAAGCCTTCTTGCCGGCGTCCGCCGCCGATCGGCGCTCGAAATAGAACCCAATCAGGAAATATGAGCAAAGTCCCACGCCTTCCCAGCCAGCAAACATCAGCAGATAATTGTCGGCCAACACCAGGAGAAGCATGGAGAACAGAAATAAATTCATGTAGCCAAAGAAGCGGTAATAGCCGCCCTCGTGCGCCATATAACCGATCGAATAGACGTGAATCAGGAAGCCGACGCCGGTGACGACCAGCAGCATCACCGTGGAGAGCGGATCCAGAAGCAAGCCCACTCTGACGACGAATTGACCCAACCCGCCGTTCGAAAGGTGAAACGCTCCGGCAGGCAGCCATGTGTAAAGGACCTGAGTGAAACTGTGCCCCGGTTGCGCCAGCAGTTCCGCGAAGCAGCCTAGCGCCCAAGCAAACGCCGCTCCGGGCAGCCCCACGGATACCACCGAGACCGCGCCCCTGCCGATCCTCCGCCCCAAGAACAGCTCAATCGCCGCGCCGAGCGCGGGCAACAGGGGAATCAACCAGAGGTGTTCGAGAAAGATCATATAACGCGGAATCGAAACGCTTGCCGGTTCCCTTCCTCAGCTTCAACGGCTGCTACATCGTCGCCACCGCCTGGGGGCGAGTCTTCGTCGCCTCGCGACGCCGGCCTGTCTCACCATTTCAAAAGGTCCATTTCGTCTGCATTGACCGTTTCCTTGTTCCGAAATAGCGCGATGATGAGGCCGAGCCCTACGGCGGCTTCACCGGCAGCGTCCGTGATAACGAAGATGGCGAACACTTGGCCGGTCACCGCATGAAAATAATACGAAAAGGCAATCAAGTTGATGTTGACAGCATTCAGGATGAGCTCGATGGACATCAGAATGACGAGCACATTACGCCGCGTGAGCACGCCAATCACGCCGGCCGTTAAAAGTCCGGCGCTGAGAAAAAGGTACCAGTGGATTGGAATCATTCGAACCTCTTTTGGGTCATAATCACTGCCCCCACCATCGCCACCAGCAGCAGCAGGGAGGCAAGCTCAACCGGCAGCATATACTTCTGGTAAAGCGCCATGCCAACCGCCTGGGTGTTGCCCGGACTCACGCCGGACGCCGGAGCCGCCGCGATGGCCGGCTGAGCCTGTCCGCGCCAGAGACCATACACCAATTCGGCTAGCAAGAGGATCGCCGTTCCTAACGCCACTCCCCACTGCCGGCTGAAAAGGGCCTGCCGCATCGCCACATCCACGTTCACCAGCAACAACACAAACAGGAACAGCACCATGATGCCGCCGACATATAGAATGATTTGAACGGCAAAGAGAAATTCAGCCTGCAGGACGAGATAGATCCCGCCCACGGAGAGCAGCGCCACGATGAGCCAGATTGCGCTGTGGACGACATTGCGGCGTGTGATCACCATTACGGAAGAAAGCAGAGCGGTGGCCGAGAGAATCAGAAACGTTGCTTGCGGAAGTGTCATAGGATGGACAACACCCTTCGAGAGCTGGCGCCCCGTCAACCCGCCGTATCGCTTGCAGCTTCTTGGCCGCTGAATTCGGGATCGCCAGAAGATGCCGAGACAGTTCGAGATGCTGAGCCCGGGGCCGCGGGGGTCGAACTTTCTACCTTGTGTAGCGGGTCGGTTCCGGCCCCTCTTCGAGCATCTGCCGGTCCCAAATCAATCCGTCGCGGCTGTATCGAGCGATTTCAAAGTCCTGGGTCAGCTCGAGCGCATCCACCGGACAGGCATCTTCGCACAATCCGCAGAACATGCAACGGGAAAGATCGTAGGTGAACGTGGTGAGCTTCTTCTTCCGATCTGCCGTTCGCTCCCATCCCACGACAATCAAGTTTTCTGGACAGGCCAGCGCGCACAGATTACAGGCAATGCAAAGCGTCTCACCGGTCGCAGGATGATTATTCAGGCGCGGCGCGCCACGGTAGCGCTCAGCCACGGGCGGGCGCTCGAGTGGATACTGTTCCGTATAAGTCGCCTCGGGCCGCTGATAACTGAAGGTCAAACGCAAACCCTTTAATAAATCAGTCAAAAAAATCTTGCGCAGCATATCATTCATTAGATCGCCTCTCGGGTCGGGCGAGAGCGGTTGCCGGCTCCCCTGACGCTCACCATCCACGCTGTGAGGATCCCCGCTAAAAGGTTTGCCGCAAGCAGCGGAACCACACGGTATCCTGTCCAGATCAACATCGTCGCGGTCACGATAAGGCTCGATAAGGCCACCGGAATCAGGCGGCGCCATCCCACGGTCATCAGTTGGTCGAAGCGGTACCGAGGAAACGTCGCCCGGTACCAGATGAAAGCATACAATACCGCCAGAACCTTCACTGTGAGCCAGAACACACCCTGAATAGAGCTTAACACCAACGGAATTCCGACGACTCCAGCGAGGGCCGCACAAAGGATCGCCAACGCGGCAAAGAACATCCGCTCGCCGCGAACTCGGCTTTGAAGACCCAGCCAAAGCACGAACGCGCCAGCTCCAACCAGCGCCACGACGGGCGCGTAGTCGAGCGGCCACAGCCAGCGGAGGCTCGAAAAGGGGCGAAGCCACCCCCCCAAAAACAGCACCACGGCAAGGCTTGAAATCAAGACCATGTTGGTGTATTCGGCGAGGAAGTAAAGCGAAAAACGAAACCCACTATACTCGGTGTGGAAGCCGCCCGTCAGCTCCGATTCCGCTTCCGGAAGGTCGAAGGGATTGCGGTTTGTCTCCGCCACGCCCGCGATCAAATAAACGACAAAAGCAACGGGGTTCAGAAAAACATTCCAGACACCCATCTGCTGTTGCCGGTTGACGATGACCACCAAGCTCAGCGAATTGGCGATGAGCAGGACGCTGACCACAGCGATGCCCGCAGCCACTTCATAGCTGACAAGTTGCGCCGCCGAACGGAGCGAGCCGATCAGCGGGTAATGGCTGTTCGAGGCCCACCCGCCCAGGATGATCCCATAAATTCCCAGCGAAGAAAGCCCCAGGATCAAGAGAATCCCAATGTTCGGATTGGTAATCGTCCAACCCCCCGGCCCATACGGGATCGCCGCGAAAACCGAGAATGCCGCTACCAAGCTTATGACCGGGGACAGCAGAAACACAGCCTTATCGGCTCTGGCGGGAACAATGTCTTCCTTGAGTAAGAGCTTGAGCCCGTCCGCGATGGGCTGCAACAGTCCCCAAGGCCCCACGCGCATCGGGCCCAGACGCGCCTGCATGAACGCCAGCACCTTCCGTTCCATGTACACTAAATAAGCGACGACCCCTGAAAGCGCCATAAAGACAACGAGGATTTTGATGGATGACAAAATCAGAGGATGGCGGAACAGGAATTGCAATGGCCCTCCGTTACAACTCCTCGAGCTGCGATCTCGGACAAGCCACGCAACCCGAAATGATGAATTGCAAGCGCCAAGTGCAGGCCGCGCTTACGGTGCGGCTGCCCTCCGAGCTTTCTTACACCGGCAAAGATCTCAGCGATCTACTTCGCCAAGCACAATGTCAATGGTGCCGATGATGGCCACGACATCGGCCACCAAGTGTCCCCGGATCATCTTATCGAGGGCCTGTAGATTCACAAACGACGGCGGCCGGATGCGGACTCGATAAGGATTCACCGTCCCATCGCTCACCACATAATAGCCGAGTTCACCCTTGGGGCCTTCGATCGAATGATAAACTTCAGTTCCAGCGGGAGGCTTAATAACCTTGCCGACCTTGCCGAAAATCGGGCCCGGCTCCAAGCGCTCCAAACACTGCCGAATAATGCGCACCGACTGGCGCATTTCCCGAATGCGAACAAGATAACGGTCGTAGGTGTCGCCGTGCTCGCCTATCGGGACGTCAAACTCGACCTTGTCGTACGCTTCATAGGGCTGGGCTTTGCGGAGGTCCCATCGCACGCCGGACCCGCGCAGCACAGGCCCCGTCACTCCGAGAGCGATGGCGTCCTCCGCGCTCAAGATCCCAACCCCTTGGGTGCGACCCATCCAGATTCGGTTGGTCGTCAAGAGCTGCTCATATTCGTCAATTTTCAAAAGGAAATCATCGCAGAATTTGCGGATGTCGTTCTCAAACTCGTCATAAAGATCGTATTGTAAGCCGCCAATGCGAAACGCATGTGTGGTCAGGCGGGCGCCACAATAGTTTTCAAAGATGCTCAGGATTTCCTCCCGCTCGCGGAAGGTGTAGAACAGCGGCGTGATGGCGCCCAAATCGAGCGCGTGCGTTCCCAGCCAGAGGAGGTGGCTGGCGATTCGCTGCAGTTCCGCCAGAGTCATGCGGGTCCACTGGGCGCGCGGCGGCAGCTCGACCCCCAACAGCTTTTCCACCGCCTCACAATAGCCCATGCCGTTCGTCACTCCAGCCACGTAATCCATGCGGTCCGTGTAGGGTGCGAACTGCGCATAGGTTCGGTTCTCGGCAATCTTCTCAACCCCCCGGTGCAGATAGCCGATGACGCACTCCGACCCCAGCACGCGCTCTCCAGAAAGCTTCAACTTGACTCGCAGCACGCCGTGCGTCGCCGGGTGCTGGGGCCCCATGTTGATAACCAGCTCGTTGGCGTCCAGAAATGTCGTCTCAGTCATTGGAAATCCGATGACCCATGATGAGTGACCAACAACTACTCTAATTGATGGAATCTAGAGGCTGGGTGTGCTCAACGCCTGAGCGTATGATTCCTCATCCTCCGGACTTTGGAATTCGACCTTCGCCGGCCACGCATCGCGCGCCCGTCGCGAGCTGGGTTATTGTCCGCTTTCGATTTTCAAGTTAGCGCGAACCCACGCCGTATCCTGGCGCAAAATGTCATAATCCTTTCGCAACGGATGCCCGGTCCACCCATCCGGCAAGAGGATCCGCTTCAAGTCCGGATGTCCGTCGAAGACGACGCCGAACAGGTCATAGACCTCACGCTCCAGCCAGTTGGCCCCGGCCCAGACGCCCGTCACCGATGGGACTTTCTCTCCGTCCGCTGCCAGAACTTTCATTCGCAACCGGTCATTGCGCGCGAATGAATAGAGTTGGTAAACGATTTCAAACCGTTTTTCGCGCTTGGGATAATCTACCGCCGTCAAATCGGTGAGAAAGACGTAGCTTCCTCCCTCACCGCTCGTTAGGAACTCAGCGACCGCGATCAGTTCTTCTCCTCGGACGCTGAAATACGGTTGCCCCCGGAAAATCAAGCAATCGCTCACCGCGCCCGGAAATCGTTCCTGCAATGCCTCCACCAGAGGGCTCACCCACGGTTCTGGCTTGACGGATGGCTTCGGAGCGGGCTTCAGCGACGGCGCGTCGTTTTGTTTTTGAGCGGGCGGAGTTACCGCCGGGATCGGCGGAGCAGTTGGCGGGCCAGCCGCTTCTGCCGGCCCGCCGGGAGGCGGAGACTTGAGTTCATCGGTCATGTGAGCAGCAGGGATCGGGCTTCATCAGTACTGATGGACTTCGGTGACCGTATCGCCAGTAAACACCACATACAGGCAATGGGGTGGCAGCCCGTATATCCAATCTTCCTCTTGCTCGCCGTCTGACTTCGTGCTTCCAACCTTTCGGTCCGGCGGACCCTTGGCCGAAAATACGTCGCTCTGGTCCATCCCCACCATGACCACATGCTTTTTGATGGCTTCCTTGAACTGTGGCGGAACCGAGGGCGAGTACAGAACGGTCGGCGTCTGGTGATGAAAATCCAAAACAGAGCTGAGCAATTGGCGGGCTTGGGCGACCGTAAGCTGATTCACCCCCTTGGCCAGCCGAAGCGTGATGAACGACCCCTCATATCGAGTTTGCTGGACGTGTTGTGGCCCGATGGGCGTCATATCGCCGGGACCTCCCATGCCGATCTCGATATGGCGATACCACTTCCACTTCTTGCCTCCCCCGTCTATCTCAAACACGATCCGCCGGCGGTGAAAATCAATCTTGGTAATCTCAACCGGCATTCCCGGCTTGACAGCCATGCCATTGGCCAGAAGCTGTCTTTGAGCCGCTTTCTGGTCCAACTCGCCGCGGGCATTGAGGGCGATTCCCTTCTTGCCCGCCGGCAGCGGCACTTTCGTCACCGCAATCGTTGCATCAAGCCCCCGGATCAACAGAATCCGCGGATCAGTGAAGTAATTCCTCTTCCCGAAAGCAAGCTCGGCGGCCGCAAGCAATATGAAGAAGTCAACCGCAATCAATGCAGGTTTCTGACCAGAACGGCTGCCGTTTTCCCACCGGCCCGGCGACGGCAGTCCTTTCGCCTTGGCGATTGCGCTAAGGGTCTTGAGCCCGAGCCGCGGATTGGGGCAACTCCTTCCAAGCATACGAGCCCCTCATGTCCTTCAGCCTATTCTACTCCTTTTTAGCATGGGACGGTCTGTCAGGGAAAATCGTGTACCCTTCAGGCATCGAGAGCCACCCGGCGGAAGGCGAGTTCAGAAGCTGCATGGTGCCTGTGACCTTGAGCCGCTTTGAGAAACTCACGTAGGCCAACCCCGATAGAATCACCGCCGTGGTCAACAGGCTGCCTTCCGGGCCGTACTGACCGCCGGTCAACGGCGCCGCTCCATGAACCCGCGCCACCATCAAACTCCGAGGCACCGCGAGGCCACTGACCGGGAACCCTAGGACAAAACCTTGCGCGTAATTCCAGGCGAAATGGATTCCCAAAGGCATCCATAATGCCCGGGTGCGCAGGTAGGCTATGGCTAGGAGCAGGCCAATCAGAACGGTATTGGTGGTCGAAATCATTGTGTGCGACGGATTTGCCAAGTGCCCCAATGCAAACAGAACCGAGAACGCCGCCACCGCCCCCGCTGGCCGGATGGAATCCGCCAGCCGTTGGAAGGCGTAGCCACGGAAGACCAGTTCCTCGTTTGCGGCCGCCAACATCAGGAAGAATACGTAAAATGCGCCCGCGCCGAGAATGCTCCCCGCCGGCGATCGTCCAAAGGAGAAATGGGCGAAGCCAAGCTTCCACTCCAGACCCGCGACCAACAAAATCATCGCCGAGCCTAGCCCCAGTCCCTCCACCATCTCCTGCTTCCACCGCTCATGGAATGCAAACCCCACAGAACCCAACGGCTTACGGTCCAAAAGGCCTGCGAGCATCGTAAAAACGAACAGGAGCAATGGAAACAAAAAAAGCTCCTGCCAGAATAGCGAGCCCAGATTCTGCCCAACCCACACTGGGCGAGGCCGAAGGCCCACAGACGCCATCCCTGCCAGCATCACGGCAAGCACGAGGAGGGCCACCGACAGCATAAACCGCCAAAATGGCCGGACCGCCCCGCCATTCAGGAAAACCCGTCCCAGCCGCACGCAGCTCCTTCCCGCAACATTAAAGGCGCTCTGCCCGCTGACGGCCCTCACGGTCCTTGGGTTATCCGCATCGAGTCGTCAATGCTGAGCGTCGGCCATCCGGTCTTGGCAGGGTCAGAGGGCGCGGCGGTGATTTCAAAGTGCTGGCTGTCGTTGATCTCTGCCGTAAAGTTATAACCGCGCCGGTTGTTCGGCGAGAACAGCAAGGAGCCGTCCTGCTGCAGTTGGTCGAGCGTCGCGTAGGTGCCGTGACTGGCCAGGTACATCCGTTCTGCTTGAGCGATCGAGAGCAAATCCGCCCGGACACCCGTCACGTCAATAATTTGCTTGGGCGGGGCGCCATGCGCGGGGCCGGCCGTGTACTCCGCCTTGAACATCCACCATCCAATGCCGAGCGCCACAATCAGTCCCGCCAGCGCGCCCATCCTTTTCATACGTTCACCTCCCGGCTGGTTCCTCCCCAACGCCGTCCCCACTCTTCTCATGATTGCAGAAACATTGCAAGGCGGGCGCGGGCCTGGATGGCGTCATGCCCTGATGGCCTCGGCCTCTGCCTGCCCGCGCGAAGGAGGCGTCCGGCAGCCACGCGGCCGAACGGAAGAGGGCTGGGGGCGGCGCAATCCGCGCAGCCCCATCCGTTTGGCTGAGGAATATAGCATGGTGGAACGCGCCTTTAAGCTACGATCGCCCTCCAGCCTCCCGTCTAGGCTACCGCTTGATCTCGATCATGATGGCTTCGAACGGTTCGTCGCTCAGATTCTCCGGGGCGTGCTCAACCGCTTCCTCATAGCAGATGATCTGGCCCTTGGAGCCGAGGATATTTTGCTGCCGTCCCATCGAGTAAAAGCGGAAGTCGCAGTCGCTCAGAATCACCACCACCGCGGGAGGGTGCCAGTGCAGTTTGGATTTCTCATGGGGGCCGTATCGCACTCTCAACACTCGCACCCGCTCATCCTCAAACTCCACGCCATAGTGCTTGGGGTCAACTTCCACCGGATCCTGTCCCGCCGACGGAGTAGCTGGAGCCGCTGCCATGGCCGCACCCCCAATCCCAACCTGCCATTGTTCGCCCAAGAGTAGTACCTCGCTCGTCAAAGCGCAAGCCCGACGGTAAAGTGGTGGCTCGCAGCATGACTACAGCAGATATACTCGCGCCGCTGCCGGAGCGTGTCACTTCAGGGATGGGCTTGCTAGCGCGCCTCCGAGCCAGCCTATCGAACCGCCGCGCCGGCTATTGCTGGATAATCTCGGTGCCCGGGGGCGGCAGGAATTTGAACGAATTCAAACCGATTGGAGGGTTTCGCTCGATACGCTCGAAACGGAAATCCATGCGGCTGCCGTCGGTGTAGCTCACCACCAGCCGGCGTAAATTAAACTGCGGGTCGAACTCCATGAGGATCTCCTGATAGCCCTCCCGGCCGCCATGCTTGGGAATACCCCGAAGCACACGGTCTCCCGCCGGATGGGGCAGCGCATTGCCTGCATCCTCGATGCGCGAGAAGTACTTGTGGAGGCGCAGCCGCGTGAGCAGCAGCCGAAACGGGACGCGATAATCCTCACTCTTTTTGACCGACGAGCGGTCCAGTTGCTTTTCCGCTGGGATGTACAGCAGGACCTGCTTGCCGTCGGAGAGGAACAATTTCGGCTCCGGTTGGAGATAATCCCAACGCATCCGCCCTCCCCGAGCCAATAGCACCGTCCCCGACTCTGTTCGCTGGCTATCGCCCGAGGTGTAGGTCTGGATAAAGCGGGCGCGCAGGGCGCGCACGCCGCTGTAACTGTTCTCCACCTCGCGCACGAAGCCTTGGAGAGAAGAGCCGGAAACAGCACCCGGCGCGCCGCCGGCCAGAGTCGAACTCGCAACCAGCGTGAGTCCAACGGCGATCGAAAGTAAGAGCGTCGCCGCCTTATGGGTTGGGCTTATCCGCATCGCGTTCCTGTTCCTCCAATTTTTGGACGGCTTCGAGCGCCGCGGAGTTGCGCGGGTCGGTTTTGAGCCCCTGCTGGTACTCCTTGAGGGCGGCCCCATCGCGGCCTTCCGCCCGAGCAAGCTCCGCGAGCGCAAAGTAGGCGTGGCTATCAATTGGATTCAGCAGGACGGCCTCCCGGTAGGCGTGGTCGGCGCCTGCGTTGTCCCCGCGCCGCCGCAGCAGATCTCCAAGGCCGTCATAGCCGCGGAAATTCGGCTCGACTCGAACCGAGGCGCGAAATTGTTCCTCCGCCGCCCTGAATTTTCGCTCCTTGACATAGAGCTTGGCGAGAGCGTTGTGGGTCGAGGGAAGCAAAGGCGAGAGTGCGGCGGCCGCCCGGAATTGCATCTCCGCGTCGGCGACCTTCCCCAGCTTTTCATCCACATTGCCAAGGTTCGTGTGCGGGTCAGTATAATTCGGCTTGCGATGGATGGCTTGGCGAAAATAATTGGCGGCCTTGCGGTATCTCTTTTCCCTCGCATAGACAAGCCCCAGATTGGAAAGGACAATCGGATCGTGGGGGCTGAATTTCAATGCTAAGCGCCATTCTTTTTCCGCGCAGGCAATGTCGCCGTGATTCCAGCAAACCACCCCCAAATTGTTCCGAATGTGCGTTGCACCGGGAGAGATTTTCAGTGTCTGAGCATAAAGAACGTAATCATTCCGCCAGTCTCGGTTGCGCGTAACAATCCGGAAAACGCAGAGCAATGCGACCACCGCGGAGATCCCCGCCAGGCTCCGACGCCAGAAGGGTCGAGACCGAACGGCTTTCCATACCTGAGTCGCCGTCCATCCGCCCAGCCAAGCAAACCCCACCGACGGCAGGTACAAGTACCTTTCGGCAAACACATTGCCTGCTAACAAGCGCGCGTCGAGAACCGGCGCCAGCGTCGTAAACATCCAGAACAAGCCGAAGGAAGCTATCCGCTCCCGTTTCCACAGCCAACAAAAAAGCCCCGCGCAAACCACCAGCCCCAGCCCGCCCGCCACCACGCGCGGGTCCAGCAGATGGGTGCTCTTCTTAAATACGTAATAAGCGCAAAGCTGTGCCGGCCACAGCAGCTTGCCCAGATATTTTCCGACCAGCGCGACGGCAGAGAGCAACGTCTCGTACCCGCTCAGGGTGGACATCTGCTCCTGGGGCGCGAACGCTCCAAGGTATCGGACCCGGAACGCCACGTAGGCCAGGTCCATCAGCCAAAGCGTGCCGTAACGCGCCAGCTTTTGTCCCCATGAAGTTTGCCTGCGGTCTTCGCGATAGCAGTGTTCGTAAAGGGTGGCCACGAGCGGAAACGTGAGGGATTGTTCTTTGGAGAGAATCGTAAGCGCGAAGCTGACCACCATGGCAACTTCGATCCTCTCCGACCGTCCGCCTTGACTTTTCGGTAGCCGCAGAAACAACCAGAAAGTCAAGACGTAAAAAAAAGTCACCTCCAGGTCGGTCACGGCGGCGACCCAAGCCACGGACTCGGTATGAACGGGAAGCAGCGCAAACAGAACAGCCGCGGCCAGCGCGGCGACATCCTGTTGAAACAGGCGGCGAGCAACCACAAAAACCAGCAACGTTACGCCCACGTGCAAAAGCACGTTGACCAGATGAAAGCCATAGGCCATAGGCCCGAAAAGCTGATAGCAGACCAAGTACCCAAGGGTCATCATCGGGCGGTAATAGTTGGAGACGCCCTGTGCACCGGCGAACGACCACACATTGGTGCTAAACATCTTGGGCAGGAAGCGCAAGCTCCGGAGATAGGGGTTATCCAATACTTGGCGGTTGTCGTCATAGACGAACCCGTTAAATAGCGAATTCAGATAAGGCAACGCCGCCACCGCAACCAGGATGACAAGGTAAGCGATGTGTTTGGAGTCGAGCGTTTTGGCCGGGCCAACTCGCGCGGCCGTGCTCGGCGTTGTAGGAAGGCTCCTGGAGAGCTCACTCATATCAACGTCGCCCGCTACCAAATGCCGCGATGCTCGGGGAAGGGATCGAACATCGCAACCTGTCAGTCCCGCCCCTGCTGGCGGCAGAAAAGTTTGCCGGCTCACGCCATCTGCGTGCCGGCAAGCTCCGAGCCACGCGCGCAACATTGTGCCGCGCAGATGCTGTCATGGCAGCAGACTCAGGTCAACCTTCGAGCTTGGGCCGAGTGTCACACGGCCATCTCGCGCAAGGGTGTAGGCCGCCCCGGAAGGATCTTTGGGAATCGCCCGGAGGTAGCCACTAAAAACCAGATCTTCCAGTGATGCCGGAGGTCGGCCCTTCTCGCGCCGATAACGTTCAACCAGTTTGTCTAATTCAGAAATCTGCTGCTCCGCATCGAGGGCGGCCAAATGCGCTACGGCGCTGGCGCGCACGTCCTGGGTGCCTGCGGTCTGATAAATCTGAGTCCAAAGCAGGCGCGAGGTGTTGATTTCTCCGCCCTGGGCTGCCACCGCCGCCGCCATCGCCTTCATCCAAACATAGGCCCCGGGCTGGCGGCTGCCCGTCTGAAACGCCCGCGCCGCCATAGGGTAATCTTTCAAGTCCCAGTAATAGATAAATCCCAGATCTTCCCACAGCCGCCAGTAGCTTGGATTGGCCACGATCCCGCGCCGAATGAGCTGTAGCGCGGCCTGCGGCTCGCCCGCACCGCCCGGAGGCTTTTCCGCTAAGAAAATAGACCCAAACCGGTACGCAATCAAAAGGTGGGGATCGAGGGCCGTGGTAATCCGCAGCAAGGCACCCAACAGCGGATAGCGCCTCGCGTGAGCCAGACGCTTCCGGCCGAAGTATTGCACGGCGCGGGTCCAGTAGATGTCCGCCAGCAGCCCGTCATAGCCGAGTCCCCAACGCCGCAACGCGCGCCCCGAACGGAAATACAGTAGGCCCTCAGCTTGCGGCAAGCTGCGCTGTTGACGGTCAATGGCGCGCTGCAGAGGCCAGAGCGCAGCGAAAGCGGCCATGACGACGGACCCCCAGATCATTCGGGTCGCTTGCCTCCAATGCAAATTCTTCGATTCAGAGCTCAACGGAATTCCTTGGCCTCAAAGATCAAAACTGAGGCGCAGATCAGAATCGTGATATACAGCAACGCGTAGAGCGTGTTGGCCGTGACCAAGTATGGCGGCGCGGCCACGCCATGCGCCGTCTGGGAAATCGTCTGGAAATCACTGAAGTTCGGAAGCAGGTAATAAATCACCGAGGTCAATTTCAGCAGCGAAGTGTTCCCGCTTTCCTGGCCGAACCAGCGAATATCCGAAAGGAAATTTCCGATCACATATACGCAAAAAGTAAAGGTTGCGGAAAGAATAGGCGTCGTGACGCATGAGAATAGCAATGCCACGCCAATCACAATGGCGAGCTGGAGCAGGATGAAATAGACGCACTGCAAACCGATCCAATCCGGCCCCACCAGCCTCCGCTGGAGGTAAAACAACGCAACGTAAAAGCCCGCGGTCATCACCGCCGCGTTGATCGTCAAGGTCAGGACAAGCCCACAATATTTCCCGATGATAAATTCAGGCCGGGCCACAGGCTTGGAGAGGATGTTGTAAATGGTTCGTCGCTCGATTTCTTTCGATACGAGGCCGATCCCGATAAAAATAGCTATGAGCAAACCAAAAACACTAATGGCGCTCAGCCCCAAATTGATCAGAATGATCTGATCCACGCCCAGGGAGATGCTGCCGAACAGGACGGCGGCCGCCATCAGGAGCAAGGCGAAGCCGATCAAATTGTAGAGAACCTTCTCGCGCACCGACTCCTTGCACGTGTGAAGGGCGATCGTGATGATTCTCGATATCATGAGTCATCTCGGGGCGAAACCGGAATTTCTTCACCGGGTCTCTTTGCGGATTCAAGTCGCCCCCCGACTTGGGCCATGAAATAATCTTCGAGCGACATCCCCACCGGGTTCATCGAGACCAATTTCGCGTGGAGTTGGATAGCGACGCTCAGGCATTTTTCCACGTCGGATTCTTTGGGAACCGTCACCCGCACTCGGCCCCCCGTCCGAAAGATTGACGAGCAAAAAGGCGCCACAGCTTGGAGGACCTCGTCAGACGGGTTCTCAAAGAGAATTTCGGTGCCGGATACGGCCGACTGCAGGAGGGTCCGCAGTTCGCCGCAGCCCTGCAAACGCCCCCGGTGCAGCACGGCAACCCGATCGCATAGGGTCTCAGCGTCCGACAGAATATGGGTTGAGAAAAAGATGGTTTTACCCTCTGCCTTCAACTGGAGGATCAAGTTCCTAACGTCGCGGCGGCCGAGGGGGTCCAGGCCAGACATCGGCTCGTCAAGGAAAATCAGCTCCGGGTCGTTCACCAACGCCTGGGCAATGCCCACCCGCTGAATCATCCCTTTGGAAAACTTGCGCAAAGGCTCATCCTGAAAATCGGCGAGGCCCACTCGGTCGAACAGGGCCCTAACGCGGTGACGAAGATTTCCGCCGGAGAGCCCGCAAAGTTGTCCGACGTAACGAAGAAATTCCTCCGCGGTCAGGTGGTCATAGAAGTAGGGATTTTCAGGCAAGTACCCGATCCGGCGATGAATCTGGGGGTCATCGAACTTGCGCCCCAGCAGGCGCGCCGTTCCCGAAGTCGGAAAGACCAGCCGCAAGAGGATTTTTAGGGTCGTTGTCTTGCCAGCGCCGTTCGGGCCTAGCAAGCCAAACACTTCGCCTGCTTCAACCTGGAGATTTAGATGGTCAACAGCACGCTGACGGCGCCTCCGCCAAAAACCTACGAAATAATCTTTGGTCAGATTAGTGATTTCAACGGCTAGCATCGTAGCGGAATCTTCCACACCTCACGAGGAGAAAGCTTTCGGTTCGCTTCCCACGCTTCCAAATATAAACCAAGTTGCCGCGAAACGGAGCATCCTCAGCCCGATGACTTTGGCTTGGCGTGTTCGATTTGCTGGATTTGTTGCATTGCCGCCTTCTCGTGGGGATGGTTAGCGAGTTCCAGCCTAAACTGGCGCAAAGCGCCCGTATAGTCACCTTTTTGCTGGAGCACGAGGCCCAAGGCAAAGTGGTAGCCGAGCCCCTGTGAATCAAGCTGAATCGCCCGGCGAAATGAAGCCTCGGCAAATTCATCATGCCCTCGCTTCATGGAGCTTAGGCCAAGATAGAAATATTCATCCGGGACACTGCCATCCAGGGCGATAGCGCGGCGAAGGTACTTGTCGGCCCCTTGAAGGTCGCTAAGCTGGTAATAGGTATAGCCAAGATTGTAGTTCGCATACCAGAGCTGCGGATCGCGCTCCAAGACCTCATGATAGAGTCGGATTGCCGCGCCGTATTGGCCCAGCTCGCCATAAACACTGGCCAGGTCAGTCACCGCAGCATTGCTGCTTGGCACCTTCGTCGCGCCTCTCGAGTATAGAAGGAGATCGTTGGCCCAGTAGGAGTCCTGCTTCGATGTGGCCGTGCCCAAGAACGCAGCTAGAGCCAGGAAGGCGAGGCATTGAAATGCGGGCTCTCCAAAAGCGCGAACCGGCAATGAGCCAAGGGGGCGCAACGCCAAGCCCAACAAGATTCCGAAGCCAATGAGCGGAAGGTAAAGATATCGGTCATGAGCCGTCTCGCCCTTCGCAAATAAAGAGAGGTCAGCCAGCGGCATCAACGGCACGATCACCCATACCAAGGCGAACACGAGCACTCGAGCTGCTTCCGGACGAACCTTCGCCAGCCTGCGGTACCAAACCCAAAGTCCGACCGCCACCACCGCGAGTCCCACCATCGGGAAGATAAACCTGGGGGAGCTTGGGCTCGTGACGTAAGGCAGCTCGTAAAACACGCAGAGATCAAAGGGCCAAACGAGATGCTGGAAGTAAAACCAGAGCAGTGATGGCCAGGTCAGAATGATGGTTGACAGGGGAAGCGGATTCACCACGTGGGCGAAGCCGCGCAGCACCCGCGACCGAACCATCGCGTACACCGCGGTCAGAAAAACGTAGGGGAGAGTTCTCAGGACGCTCGCCCTCAGGCGTTGTCCCCACCGCCCAAGCCTCGATTGAGCGGTCAAGCCTTCTGGCCAAATCCATTCGAAGGCGAACACCAGGACCGGCAAAATGACCCCGGTTTCCTTGGCCAAAAGCGTCAAGGCGTAAAAGAATAGCGAGGCGACAAGCCATCCCAAGCGGCGGGGTCTGCGTTCCCGCCAATTAACGTAAAATATGAACGATGGAAGCAAGCACAGGGCAAGCAACGGGTCGGATACTCCCGATACCCAGGCTACGGACTCGATGTGGGCTGGGTGAAGAGCAAAAACTAAGGCGGCGAAAACGGCAATCCAGCGGTCCTGAGTGATTCTTCGCACCAGCCCAAAAACCATTAACGTAACGGCCAGATGGACCAGCACGGTGGTCAGATGCCAGCCCATCGGATGGAGGCCGAAGAGAGTGTGATTCAGGAGAAACCAGACCAAAAATAGCGGGCGATAATAATTGGCCAGGATCCTCGGGGCGGCAAAGATCCAAATCTGCTTGGTGAACAGGACGCTCAAATAACGCCAGGAATGGACGTAGTGGTTCTCCACCACTTGTCCCCGGTCGTCGAGGACGAACTGAAACCAGAGCGTTCCCACGTAAGTCGCAAACCCAAGGACAAGCACCAATCCGACCAGGAACCCCGTGGGCAGCGAGGAGCCTTGATGTGGACGCGGCTGCGGCTCGGCGGTCGGAGCAAGCCCCGCAGCTTTAACGCCTAACATGGGCCTCGGGGAACCTCCTCCTAAATCCCGTGCTTTTTGGCATAGTGGCGGAAGGATCGGTACGACATGTGCAGGAGTTCCGCAGCGTGAAGCCGGACGCCATTGGCAAGCCGGAGGGCTTCCATCAAGTACTGCTTCTCCACTCGGTTCATATGGTCTTCAAAATCGAGACCCTCTTTCGGAATTTGAACGCCCCTGGACTCCAAGCCCTCAAGCCCCCTCACGGACTCGGGTAGATGCTCGAAACCGACCACGCCATCCCGCTCGCCACTCACCGCCACGGCGTGCTCGACGGCATTTTCGAGCTCGCGCACATTGCCGGGCCATGCGTGATGCTTCAAGGCACTGAGGGCAGTGGGAGCGAAGTCATGGATCGGTTTTCCCATTTGAAGCGTAAATTTTTTAAGAAAGTGGTGAGCTAACGGTTCGATGTCCTCCGGCCGTTCCCGCAAGGGAGGGACGTGAATGGGAATCACGCTGATGCGATAATAAAAATCCTCCCGAAACTGGCCGGCGGCGACCATGGCCTTCAGATCGCGGTTGGTGGAAGCGATCAGCCGGACATCCACAGGAATATCCTGTGTTCCGCCCAGCGGCCGAATAACCCTTTCCTGAAGCACGCGAAGCAATTTGACCTGCATGCTCGGACTGGTCTCGCCAATTTCGTCCAGAAAAAGCGTTCCCCCACTGGCCGATTCGATGATTCCTTTTCTATTCGTATCAGCGCCCGTGAAGGCTCCCTTG
>JAKAWO010000318.1 GCA_021827255.1 Acidobacteriota bacterium
GTCAGCCTCTCCGGCTATGTCACTCTGCAAAGCCTGCCGCGCTTGGAAATCCGTGCCCGCCTCCGTCAAGTCCGCGTCCGTTATCCACGGGATTTCACTTCCGTGCTGGGCGGCGGGCTGGTTCTGGCCGGAACGCTGCAACATGCCGAAGTCACCGGCGAAGTCGCCGTTCAGAACCTTTTTGTGAGCCCCAATTTCAACCTTCTGGCTCTGATTGGAGGGCCCAATAATCACCTCCCAGCGGCTGCAACCGCCGCGGCGCCGTCGCTGGCGTCGCGGATTGGGCTGAATATTCGCGTCTCCTCCCCGCAGGGCGTCCGTCTTGAAACCCGCGACGTCCATCTGGTGGCGGATGTTGATCTGCACATCCAGGGCACGCTCGCCGATCCGGTCGCGTTGGGCGATGTCCACGCCCGCAGCGGGAATGCGATCTTCCAGGGCAACCGTTATACGATCGCGCGCGGTGACCTCTCCATGAACAACCCATTCCGAACCGAGCCGATCCTCGACCTCGAGGCCCAAACCCGCGTTCAGCGCTACAATCTGACCGTTGAAGTCAGCGGACCTCTAGATCGGCTGCACGTGGCTTATCGCTCTGACCCGCCCTTGTCAACGGAGGATATTGTCTCCCTGATGGCGCTCGGCTACTCGCGCCAGGCTGGGCAATCCGGAACGGCCGGCCCCAGCAACGGCGCTCTTTCGTCGTCGGTGGGCGCCAGCGCCTTGCTTTCTGAAGCGTTATCGAGCCAGGTGGGCGGCCGCATTCAGCAGCTTTTTGGAGTGAGCCGTATCAAGATCAATCCCGAGGTCAATGAGCCCGGCGTGGGCACCGGCCCTCGCGTCACCGTCGAGCAGCAGCTCAGCCCCGATTTTACGGTTACCTACATCACCAACACCAGTAACTCCTTGTATCGGGTGATTCGCTTCGAATGGGACTTAAGCCAGGGCGTGTCGCTGGTTGGAATGAGGGATCAGAATGGAATCATCGGTATGGAGCTTAAGTTCCGCCGCCGCTTCAATTGAGCGGTAGATTCTCGCTCTGTGCCTTCGATCGAACTGCCCGCTACGGACGTGCCGATGATATACTTTCATCTCCGACCGTACGGGAAGATGCATCTCCTTCGAACGGCCTTGGGCAGAATCGTTCCGTCGCGGAGAGGTGTCCGAGCGGCTGAAGGAGCACGCTTGGAAAGCGTGTTCACGAGAAATCGTGACGTGGGTTCGAATCCCACCCTCTCCGCCACTGCGCCCTCCCGCGCCCTTGACTGGCGCGCGCCCGACACAGGCTGGCGGTCAAAGCCCTTCCCGCGCTGGCTCATGGTCGGTGAGGTCATTCTCCCTTGCCCTCTTCCTCGTACTGCTGTTTCAGTTTTGAGATCACCGCAGGGTCGGCGAGCGTCGTCGTGTCCCCCAGGACGCGGCCTTCGGCAATGTCGCGCAAAAGCCGGCGCATGATCTTGGCGCTGCGGGTTTTGGGAAGCTCCGGCGTGAAGAAGATGTCCTCCGGCCGCGCGATGGCGCCGATTTTGTTGGCGACGTGCTGCTTCAATCCTGCTTTGAGTTCCTCTGTCGGCTGAACCCCTTCTTTAAGGGTCACGAAGGCGGCAATCGCTTGTCCTTTCACGTCGTGCGCCTTGGCAATGACCGCGGCTTCTGCCACCGCGGAATGGTCCACCAGGGCGCTTTCAACCTCATAGGTGGAAATGCGGTGTCCGGCGACATTCATGACGTCATCCACGCGGCCCAGCAGCCAGAAATAACCGTCCTCATCCACCTTGGCTCCATCGCCGGTAAAATACTTGCCTTCGTACCGCGACCAGTACTGGTTGACGTAGCGGTCAGGGTCGCCGTAAATCGTTCTGAACATGGCCGGCCACGGCCGAGTCAGCACGAGATACCCTCCGGCGCCGGGTCCGACCCTCCGGCCTCTCTCGTCGAGCACTTCCGCCTCAATGCCGGGGAAAGGCCGCGTCGCCGATCCCGGCTTCGTCGCCGTTAGGCCCGGCAGTGGAGAAATCAGAATCATGCCCGTTTCGGTTTGCCACCATGTGTCCACGATGGGGCAACGCTCGTGGCCGATGTTCTCGTGGTACCAGATCCACGCTTCGGGATTGATGGGCTCTCCGACCGTGCCGAGCAGTCGGAGAGATGAAAGGTCGTGTTTCGCCGGCCATTCCGCTCCCCAGCGCATAAAGGTTCGAATCGCGGTCGGCGCTGTGTACAAAACATTGACGCCATATTTCGCGACGATGGACCAAAAGCGGTCGCGGTCGGGATAGTCGGGGCTACCTTCATACATGAGCGTGGTGCAGCCGTTGGCGAGCGGGCCGTACACAATATAGGAGTGTCCGGTCACCCAACCGATATCCGCCGTGCACCAATAAACGTCATTTTCCTTGATGTCGAAAATCATGCGGTGAGTGGTGGAAACGCCCAGCAGGTATCCCGCCGTCGTATGGACCACGCCTTTTGGCTTGCCGGTGGTGCCGCTGGTGTACAAGATGTAGAGGAGATCCTCCGCGTCCATCGCCTCCGGGTCGCATTGGTCGGACGCTTGGGCCACCAGCTCATGCCACCAGAAGTCGCGCCCTTCTTTCATTGCGGCGTGGGCGGCTTTGCCAACCCGCTCCACCACCACCACATGCTCGATGCTCGGCGCGCCTTGGATCGCTTCGTCCGCATGGTGCTTGAGCGGCACCACGTTTCCTCGCCGCCACGCGCCGTCGCCCGTGATCAGGATTTTGGCTTTCGCGTCTTGGATGCGCTCCCGGAGCGATTCCGCCGAAAATCCTCCGAAAACCACGCTGTGTGGCGCCCCGATCTTGGCACAAGCCAGCAATGCGATGGCCAGCTCCGGAACCATGCCGAGGTAAATGGCCACCCGGTCGCCCTTCTTCACGCCCAGCGACTTGAGAGCGTTGGCAAACCGGTTGACCTCGCGCTCCAACATGCCGAACGTCAACACGCGGGAATCGCCCGGCTCGCCTTCCCACAGGATCGCCGCCTTGTTCCGCCGCTCGGATCGCGCGTGCCGGTCCACGCAATTATAGGCGGCGTTCAGCTTGCCGCCGACAAACCACTTGGCCCAAGGCGCATTCCACTCTAGCGCCTTGTCCCAACGCTTGAACCAGTCGAGGCGTTCCGCTTGCGCCCCCCAAAAACCTTCCAGGTCGCGCTGCGCTTCCTCATACACCTTCACGTCCCGGATGTTCGCCTGCCGGCGGAATTCCTCCGGCGGCGGAAAGGTGCGGCCCTCTTGGAGCAAAGCTGCCAGCCGCTCCTGCTGTTTTGCTGCCGGGTCTGCCATAGCTCACTCCTATGATGTTTGTCTACTTCCATCTGAGAGATTTGGATATCGAGCTGTTCCTTCCGCCAGGACAAAGTTGGGAAAGTCTTCAAAGACCCAGTTGTT
>JAKAWO010000016.1 GCA_021827255.1 Acidobacteriota bacterium
CGTCGAGGGCAAACCCCAGGTCGGTATAGTTCGTGCCTGCCACCGACTGAATTTCCGGCAGTCCATCCTCCAAAACCCGAATCATGGGAGAGGCGGCATAAAAATCGCGATAGAGCTCACGCACCCATTCCAGCGGCCGAAAATCCGCCAGACGCACATAGATCGTGCTCAGAATGCCGCGAGCGATGGGCAGCAGGTGCGGAGTGAACGTGAAGCGATCCGCCTCCAGGCCCAGCGCCTCGAGCATTTCCGGAATATGACGATGTGAAAACAGAGCGTAGGCGCGGCAATTCTCATTGACCTCGACAAAATGAAGCTGGTCACTGGGAGCGCGGCCGGCCCCGCTCGCTCCGGATTTGGAGTCGGAAATGACGGGCGCCGAAGGGTCCAGCCACCCGGCCCGCACGAGCGGCGCCAATCCGAGAATCACCGAACTGGCGTAGCAGCCCGGATTGGCCACCAAGCGGGCCTTGCGAATTGCCGCCGCATTCAATTCTGTGATGCCGTAAACGGCCTCTCGGAGTTCCTCCGGAGCCCGGTGCTCAAACCCATACCAATGCGGATAGGCCGCGGCATCCCTCAGCCGGAATGCGGCGCTCAGGTCAATGACTCGCAGGCCGCGTTGGAGAAGCGGTGGGGCCAGTTCGTGCGCGGTCTCGTGGGGTGTGGCGAGAAATGCCAGATCAACCTCGCCGGGAACCAGCCGCTCCGCGTCGAGCGGCTCGCAAAGGGCCGAGAACCTGCCGCGCAGCATGGGGTGCGACTGGCCGATGGCGTATGGTTTCCGACCGTCGCGACCGGAAGACATCAGGCGCGTCACGCGGACATAAGGGTGGCGAGCCAGAAGCGCCAGCAGCTCGCGCCCCGCATAGCCCGTCGCCCCCACGACGGCCGCTCGGACGACCGCTGCGCTCCCAGCCGCTCCGCTTCCCGATGCCTGTGTCTCAACTGCCGCGCCCAACCCTCTTTCTCCAACGCCCCGCCACATAATATTTATGCGCAAAGCGCATATTTATAACCTTATAACGAATTGCCCAAGCCTCTGTCAAGAAAAAACTGTGGGCCCTCCCAAGAATTCTCGCTGCGACAAGCCGCCGACTTCCAGCAAGTAGAATTTTCCGCCGCGGGGGGCTACAATCACTTGCGCAGGCCACGCCCATGCCCGACACCCGGATTGAGAACCCGTCGGTAACGCGAGCCGTATCGCTCAGTCTGCGGATTATCGCGGCGGCCATCGTCATCGCCTGTATCAACTACGCCAGCTCGCTGTTCATCACGCTGATCTGCTCCATCTTCATCGCCTTTGTCCTGGAGCCGGGAGTCAGATTACTGGAAAGAGCGCGCATTCCCCGCTGGCTGGGATCGCTCGCCATGGTGGTGCTGGCGCTGGCGCTGGTGTACTTGCTGATTTACGGACTCTATAATCAACTGATCGCCTTCGCTCACGATTTTCCCACCTACGCGGAACCTCTCAAGCGCATGGTCGGGAGTTTCCAAAAGTGGGTGGGACGAATTCAGCAAAGCACCTCAACGATCATCCCGGCAAGCCCGGAGCCCGGTCTGCCCACGATCCGGCTGCAACAGGGGTCTCCGTGGGCGCATTATCTGCTGCGCGGCATCGGCTCCATTTACAGTTTTGCCGTGACGGTGATGTTCATTCCTTTTCTGGTTTTCTTCATGCTGGCCGGCAAAGACCGGATCTGGGCCAGTTCGCTGAACCTGTTCCCGCGCGAGCACCGCTATCATGCCGAGGAAGTCATTCACGGAATCGGGCACATGGTGCGGGAATATGTGCTGGGAAACCTCCTGGTCGCGCTGATTTCGGCGGCTTTGATGACGCCGGTTTTCGGTCTGATCCACCTGCGCTACGCGCTGTTGATGGGTCCGCTCGCTGCCCTTTTGAGCCTGATCCCTTACCTCGGCGTGGCGCTGGGACTTTTTCCCCCGTTGATGGTCGCCTTGGGAGAATACGCCACGGTGGGGCCGTTTGTGGCGATCGGTGTGACGGTGACGGTCGTGCACTTTCTGGCCATCAACGTCCTCACTCCCAAGTTAGTGGGCCATCGCGTCAAACTGAACGCGCTGACGGTGACCGTCTCCTTGATGTTCTGGGCTTGGCTGTGGGGCGGACTTGGCTTGGTGCTGGCGGTGCCTATCACGGCGGCGCTCAAGGCCATCTGCGACAATGTAGAAAAGCTGAAACCTTGGGGCGCGTGGATGGGGGAGAGCTGAAGGCTCGCCAAGCGCCTCCGCGCCGCCCCCGGCCTCCCAAATTCCCGCCGCACCAAACCCGTGCCGCGGCCACCCGGCTCGCAGCCGGTACCCTTTAAGCCATCCATTCGGAAGTAAATATTTCTCTTGACCTCTACCCCCCCCTCAATGGTATCGTCGCGCCATTCACTTGAACCGGGGATTTTGCTTCGCAGGAGGTCATTCCATGCGGCGCCGCTCGGTATCCCTCGTCATTGAGCTTGCGTCCGTTGCGCTTGGTCTCGCGGCTGTGCCGGTGTTCATGTATCACGCCAAGCGCGCCCGCGCGCAGTCGAGTTCCACACAGAAGCTCCTCGCGCCGACGTCGCCCAGTTCTCCCGCCACGGCACCCACCTCGATGACAAAGTTCTGATCGCCATCAAGGCGCTGTGAAACCGCTCCAGACTCCCCCAACGCCCCTTTCGCCCGGAGCGGAACCTCACCAAACCAGACCTGCGCAGCCTCGCCCCGGCGTGTCGGTGACCTCAGCGGGCGTAATCCTGGTTTAGGTCGTCAATCGTCACTTGCCGCTTATCACTGCCCTTCGGGCCCGCCGGGCCATGCTGCTGGGATACCCGTTTTCCGGGTCCAGATATTCCCCAGTGTCAAATCGCGGAAGGGTCGCGGGCCAGCGGGCCGCTGACTTTGGCCAGGGGAGCCTCCTTCGGCCCGGTTGCCGGCATTCAATGTTGACAACTGTACTAGTATTGCCATACACTTGTGCTCATGGACGCCATCATCCAAATCAATCCCGCCGACCCGGCGCCCCTCTACGTTCAGATTGCGAACGGCATCAAGGCCCACATCGCTTCCGGACGCCTCGCCGCCAGGGACGCGCTGCCCGGCCTCCGCGATCTCGCGCAGGACCTGGAAGTAAACCTCAATACGGTCAAGGCGGCCTACGAGCTTCTGGCGGGGCTTGGCTTGGTATACCTGCGCCGCGGAAGCCGGGCGCGAGTGCGGCGGCCGCCGGTTTCCGTCGCGGCTCAACAGGATTTGCGGCGCGCCCTCGGGAGGTTGTTCGTGGATGCGCGGCTTGCCGGCCTCGACCGCAAGGATTTCGTGCGATTGTGCGACGAAGCCGCGAAGGAGGGACTGAAATGAGCCTGGGAGTTTTGATGATGGCGTTTGTGGGACTTGCTCTTTGGAGCACACCTTTCTGGTTTCGCAAGGATGTGCAGTTCGGTGTGACCATAACGGACAGGCTGGCCGGAGAAATTGTCAAAAGGGTTCGATGGGCGTGGCTTCTGGCGGAAGCGGTCGTCCTGCTGGGTGGCACCGTGGGCTTTGCCTTCTGGCTCGGCGTCAACCGTCACGGAGCCGCGTGGCCGTTGGTGCAGCTCATCTACGTTGCTTTCGCTCTCGCTGTCTGGGCCGCGGGCTGGGCTTGGGCTCACACGCGCTTGCTGCACGAGCGCGATCGGGCGTGCGCTGCTCCGTCCAACCCATCCGCCCCGCGAGAGGCCAGCCTGCGGCCGAGGCGCTTCGTCGAGCATTATTCAGTGGGCGCGGCATTTGCCGCCGCCCTGATTTTGATTGCCTGGTGCGCCTGGCTGGCGCACGTTTACCCCGAATTGCCGGCGCGAATTGCGGTCCACTTCGACGCCTCGGGTCAGCCCAACGGCTGGGCTTCACACTCCTTCGGCGGCGTTCTCTTTTTGCCCGGTGTAGGCGTGATTCTCTGGATCATCCTCGACCTGATTGCCTACACCGTCATTCACGCGCGCGTCATCGCCCATTCCGGTCCGGCGGGCCAGTCCGAACACGCCTACCGGCACTCCGTCCTGCAGTTCTTGCAGTGGATGAAGCCGGTGATGATTCTGTTCCTGGCCTGGGTCCAGGTGACAACGTTGCTCCCGCAGATTGCGGGCCGCCCGGCCGTCTTCGGCCCCGAGCAAGCTCTGCTGCCTCTGCTCCTCTTTTTCGCTTACATCATTGCCGGCATCGGTTGGATGGGCCAAGCCCGCATGCGGGAAACCGGCTCCGCCCCCGCCGGCGGAGACATGACCTCCGATGAAAAATGGATGTTTGGCGGCTTGCTCTACTACAACACGGCTGACCCCGCCCTGCTGGTTGAGAAGCGTACAGGCCTCGGCTACACGTTCAACATGGCCCGACCCGTGGCTTGGCTGATTCTCCTGTTGATTCTCGGCTTGGCCCTTCTGCCTGCCCTGCTGCCAAGGCTCTTGCGCTGAGCGCCCTCAGCGGCCCTTGGGCGGCGTCGAAATGGGGATGACTTCGCGCCGGCCGCGCCGTACTCGACGGTGGATTATCCCGTCAACGCGGTCTTGCCGGGGGCCGTCCCGTTCTGCTCGATTCGCATCCAATATAGCGGCGCGCCGGGAACGCTGATCGCGCAAGCGGCGAGTGTTAACGCGGCGCAAGACCTGGTCGTGGACGCGCATATGGCCAATGAAGGCGATCGGTGGTCGGGCTCGGGCGCAAACCCGTGGCGCTTGGACGCCCACACCGAATCCGTTTTGTTCCCCACCAACGAAAGGCCGAAGCCCGCCCGCGTCGGCCTCTCCATCACGGCCGAGAACGTGCATTATTATCTGACCTCGCTCGAGCTCGCGCCCTACGAGACGCGGGCGATTGATACTCATCAGTTGCGCGACGCCGCCGGGGCGAACGTTTATTCCAAGCTCAAGGCTTTCGTTCTGGCAAGACCATCGCGCGCAGCTCGCGAACCCGCGCGTCGAGCGAAGCACATTCCTGAAAAAGCCGGATTGCCGCAATCCCGGCAGCGCCCGCTGCCCAGCAAGCCCGAACCCGATCGAGCGTAATACCGCCGATTGCGAGAACAGGAATTTTAACCCGTGCTGTGGCTTCCCTCAATTTGTCGAGCCCCAAAGGCGGACCATAAGGGAGCTTGGAGGGAGTCTCGAACACCGGGCCGAACAGAACATAGCTCGCCCCTGCGAACTCAGCGCGAATCGCCTCCTCGAGCGAATGGCACGAGACGCCCACTCGGAAGCCTTGCGGCACACGGGGACACGCCTCCGCCGCAGGAATGGAGCTTCCACCCAAGTGAATCCCGTGCGCCCCCGCCGCCAGCGCAACATCCAGGCGATCGTTGACGAGAATCTTGGTCTCGCGGGCTTGCTCGACAGCCGTGGCCGCCAGTCGAAGCAAAGCGCGCGTCGGGAGGTCCTTTTCGCGGATCTGAATCCAATCCATCCCAGCGTCAATGGCTGACTCGATCCGGCGCTCGAGCGGCTCTGGCTCGACTCCGCGGCGGTCGGTGATGTAACAAATCAGAAACCTTCCCAACTTGACTCGCCCTTTGAAAGGTAGGTAGCGCGTCCAATGGGCATCAACCAGTCACGGCTTTCCTGCGGCGCCCGGGCGCGGGTGGACCATACCCAGTGACCCGCGCAACCTCCAGATCTCCTGGAAAGCAAGAAAGACGTCCGCCAGGCCGACGCCGGAGATTGCCCCGCGAACGAAATAGTCCGTGGAGAGGGCGGAAACCCAGGGGAAGCGGCCGGCAAAGAAGTTCCGGCTCCAGAACGGTACCCAGGGAAGCATAAAGAGGAAGACGCCCATCTCAAAACAAAAGAGGACGTAAAGGATGGCAAGCCAGCGGTTCATGGGCGGATCTTCGCTTGAAGGAGCGGTCTCAGCCGCCGGGCGCGTGGGCCTTTCTTGAACGGTCACGGCGACCTCATGGGTTGCTCAGGAGGCCTTTTGCTGAAGCGAACGGATTTTCTCTGCCACGTCACGATAATCAATGTTCTGACTATAGACCTCGGTAAACTTTTCGAGCGCGCTCTTGGCGTCGCCCACCTCCTCGTAGGTCGCGCCTAGGTCGTAATGAAGGGCGAGCGTCGCCTCGTCGTCCAAGTCGGGAGTTTCCAGGGCCCGGATATACCACTTCGCCGCGATCGCGGGCATGGCCTTTTCCCTAAAACAAGCCGCCAGCAAAGTGCAAGCCTGTAGAAAGTTGGGGGGGAAATTACCTTTGGAAGATCCTTTCACCACCTTTTGGAATTCCCCGATCGCTTCGTCCAGCAACCCCATTTCCCGGAAGGCGACTCCGAGATTGTAATGAGTTTCGGGATCATCAGCGCCAGCTTGGCTGGGCTCCGCCTCGGCGAGATCATCGAGCAAGTCGCTCAAGGGAGAGGCAGCCTCGCCGCCGGCGGTCAAGGGAACAGGCTGCGGCGATGATTTCTCCGGCGGAACCTCAGCCGGCTTCTCGGGAGCTGTTAAGTCCCCTAGGGTTGACTCGAGATCGCTCGCCAAACCGCCAAGCAGATCAGCTCCGCCCATCGGCGAAGGTTCAGCAGGGGGAGTCTGTTGCGCAAAGGAAGTGGGAAGTTCCCACTCTTCCTCTTGCCCCTGTGCTGCAGGCTCAAGCGCCTCTGGGCCGGAAGCCGGAGCTCTCGCGCCCGGTAAGGCCTCCGTCGCGTCCTGCGGAGCCTGCGGCGGGTGGGCCGAGGCCTCCACCAGATCAGAGAGCACCTGGACGTCAGGATGGCCGGGATATCCCGCCTTCAGCTCTTCGATAACCTTGGCGGCCTCCGCCACAAGCCCCTGGCTCAAGTAAAACCGAACCTCTTCATCGCTCTCGGCATAATTGAAAGGCGGAATTTCTGGCTGAATCTGGGAAGATGAGAGCACAGGAACCGGCGGGGCGTCCTCCGTAACGGGCGGTGGCGTCGGAGGAAAAATCTCGGCTCCGCCAGGCCCGAGGTCTAGCGGAATCTCCTGGGGCGCTTCGAAATCCGACGCTTTCGCGGCGCCGAATCCGACCTCCTGCGAGAGGTCTATTTCGGCAGGGGGCGCGGCCGGTGGAGCAGCGGCAGGTCCGGGGGTTCCGCCGATGGCAGCGGATGCTGGCGGCCCAAGTTGACGAGCCGCCTCCAGGTAGCGATGGGCGCTGGGTGAATCGCCTCGATCCGCGTAAATCCGCGCCACTGCCTCAGCCGCTTGCGCGGCCCGCGTCGGCAGATTTTTCCGGCATGCTTCGAGGATTCGTTTGTGGATCTCAAGCTGATTCGGATAGACCGCGAGAACCTTTTCCAGCTCTGCGACGGCCTTATCGGTGAGGTTATATCGAACAAAGAGGTCGCTGTTTTCAATCGCCTCTTTGACCATGGCCGCTTCTTCGGGCCTCTCGAGGCCCTCCGGCGGCGCTTCCAGGGCCAGCTCCTCGGTCGCGAGGGATGAGACGCTGGCAGGGAGATACTGCTTGCCTTGCTTCTGCACGACCTGTTTCAGAAGGCCCCGGTAATGCTCGTTCTCCAGTTCGCGGGCCACAAGTTTGCGGTACGCGGCCTCGGCCTTTTCAAGTTGGCCGTCCTGGACATAAGCGTGGCCGAGCGCCTCCAGAACCTCGGGAATCGTAAATTCGTCCGCGGTCTTTTCACTAATCTGGTAAATCAGTTCCAAGGTAGGCAGATGTTGGGGCGACTCCGCCCAAATTTTGCGAAGCGTCAGCATCAGCGCTTCCGTGTCTTTGCGCTCAATCAGCTCCTGCGCGACGAGATGCACGGCGTTGAAAGCCGCGTCATAATCCTTCCGCGCGATGCAAAGGCCGGCGAAATTGGCGATGGGGCTGAAATCGCTGGGATTGCTGCGGTAAACCTCCAGCAGCATCTTTTCCGCCTGGTCGAGCTTGTGCGCAGCGAGGTAGCACTCAAGCAAGAGACGCCGGGCAGCGGGTTCCTCGGCCAAGCCAGGGGCGGAGGCGATGATTCTCTCCACCTCCGACAGATTCTCCCGCCGGTACGCTTGATGAGCCAGGCTGAGCTGGATTCGCGGATCGTTGGGATTAAGTTGCGCGGCCTTTCGCAGCGCGCTTTCCGCCGCCGAGGGATCGCCCTCCCGCTGCAAAAGCGTCGCCGCCTCGTGGTAAGCTTCCGCCGCTTCCTCGGTTGCTCCGATCCCTTCGGCGTACTCGGCCAGTCGCAAGCGCGCCTTGGGATTCTGCGGGTCAACCTGCGCCATCTTCCTCACAAGGTCCAGGGCCTTGTCCTGCTGGCCGTTTTTCTTATAGAACTGAAGCGCGGTGGCATATTGCTCGCGCGCCTCGCGGTTCAGCCCCTGCGTCAGGTAAAGCTCCGCCAGCTTCAACACCGGGTCAATCGAGCCCTGATCCAACTTCGAGATCTTCTTGTAAATGGCAATCGCTTTGACGACATAGCCCTCATTCACGTAAGCTGCCGCCAGCTTATAGAACTGTTTTAGCGCGTCCCCGAGGCGCCTGTCCCGGATGTAAAGATCGCCAATCGTATTCAGAAGAATGAGGTCGGAAGGATCATGCTCGACAATCTGCTGATACAGCTTGATGGCCTGGGCAGTTTTTGCCTGGGTGACGTACTTTTGGGCCTCCTGTAGAGCCTTGGCTTTGTTAAAAGCCATCCATTTCCCCCAGGGTCAGACGATAATCCGAGTAATTTGCGTAAGCTAACATACGCTCCCATGCAAGTCAACGACGACAGCGCTTTGTTGTCGCGTTTTGGGCTCAGCGACGCGGGACGGCCCTAAGGGTCGCACAGCCCCTTGACAGGAGGCCCTCTGTGGTATACATCTCCACCCGTGGTGGCTGCTGGTGCGAATCAATGGGATGACGCCAAGCGGACCCGCGGCTGCTGTGCTTCCAAGATAATTGCTGGGAGGAGATCATGATCTTCGAGGATGAGAAGGAACCAGGCGAGGAGTTGGAAGACTACGGCGAGGAGCTCTCGTCAAGCTATCAGGAAGAGGAAACCGACGAAGAAGACGAGGAACAGGTCTCGTACGAGCCGCAGGAGGGCGCGCCTGCTCCGCCCGTCCTGGAAGCTCCCGCACCGGTCGCGGCGCCTCAGCCCAAGAAACCGCGACAAGCCGCGAAGGCCAAAAAGACTGCTAAGCCCAAGGCTAAGTCGAAGCCGAAGAAGGCGGTCAAGGCCAAAAAGCCCGCTCAGCCCAAGCGCCAGACTCGAAAGAAAGCGGCTCGAAGCAAGAAGCGCAGGCGGTAGGAGCGCGCGCCGCGCATCGAGTGTGGATGTATAGTTTTGGATGGCGGCCGGCGGGCGGCGAAGCATCATTAGCCCTCCGGATGCAAGGTCCGAATCCCCAAATGGATCTGCGCGGAGCGTCATGGCGTGGGCCGTTGCGAATCGAACGGGGTCCAGGAGGGGCGGAAGATGCCGATCCGTCGAACGTCGCAGTCTTCCGGCGCCGCGGCGCGCGAGGAATCGCGGCCGCCCGAGTCGGCTTGGCCGCGGGCTCGCCGGGTGATGGCGATCGAATTTGTCCGCCGCATGCGGGGCGCGTCGCAGCCTTTTTTGATGCGCTGCGACGACAGCCGCCTGTACGTCGTCAAATTCCGCAACAACCCGCAGCATGCGCGCGTGCTCGCTAATGAAATGCTCGCCGGGCGGCTGGCCCGGCGGCTCGGCCTCCCCGTCCCGGACCGCGCCTTGGTGGAAGTGTCGCCGGAACTCATCACGGCGAGCGCGCTATTGCGGTTTGAACTCGGTGGCCAAAGCGTGCGGTGCGATCCGGGCATTCAATTCGGCTCGTGCTTTCCCGGCGCTCCGGGCCGGACCCTGGTGGTCGATTTTCTTCCCGACCGGCTGCTGCGGCGTGTAGAAAATCTGGCCTCGATTTTCCTGGGCGCTTTTGCGCTCGACAAGTGGACTTGCAACTGCGACGGGCGCCAGATCGTTTTCCATCGCGAGGCAGGCCAGGAGGGACCCGGTTACGCGGCTTTTCTGATCGATCACGGATTTTGCTTCAACGACGGCGAGTGGAATTTTCCCGACAGCCCCATCCGCAGCCTCTACCCGCGGCGAATGGTTTACGAGAGCGTGCGCGGTCTTCGTTCTTTTGAGCCGTATCTCTCCCGGATAGAAAATCTCGAACCCGAAGAACTCGAGGATTCGGTGCGCGACATCCCCACCGAGTGGTGCGGCGAGGAAACCGAACAGCTTTCGCGGCTTGTCGAGCGTCTCTACGAGCGGCGCCGCCGCGTGCGCCAGCTCATTATTGACGCTAAGAATACGACGCTTCGGCCGTTCCCGAACTGGGAGTGAACGGGCCGCGGACGGCGGGTTGGAAATCGTGCATGCCTGACCAAGCCAAAGAAAAACTCAAGCCGTGCTCGCTGCACGTGGTGCGCTACGTCCCTGACTTGGCGCGCGGCGAATTCCTGAATATCGGCCTGCTCCTGCACAGCCCGGAAGAGAAATTTCTCGGCTGCCTGTTTACCGACGATTTCCGCCGCGTTCGCCGCTTCCACCCGCAGGCGGACCTCGATTTCCTGCGCGAACTGCAACAGGATTTCGAGCAACAGATAGACGAGCACGCCGACGATCCGGAAATCTACCTCCGCTCGATGGAGCAGACGCTTTCCAACCTGATCCAGCTCGGCGAGGCGCGCGCCTGCCTGTTGCGCGATCCGCAGACTGAGATTCAGGCGCTTTTCGAGCGCTACGTAGGGCCGCGGCTGGAAGGCCCGCTCGCCACCGACACGCGCCTGCGCATCAAGCAGCGGCTGACCACCGCGCTAGTGCGCGCTGGCGCATGGGAGCGCATCGAGAAGCGCATTCCTGTCGCGCCATGGACGCAGCCAGGCGATTCCTTCGCGTTCGATTTCGGCTATCGACCGCTCCAGATTGAAGGACGGCCGAACGGCCACATCAAATTCATCCACGCGCTGTCGCTGCGGCGTGACGCGGAACTCGCCAAGGTCCTCGTTTATACCATGGAACACGTTCGCCGCCGCGAGCCGGCGGAGCTGACCGCCGTGGTGGAAGATCCCCCCGCCGCGCCGGACGAAGCCACGCTCCTCTCCGAGCGCATCCTCGCGGAAGGCAGAATCAGAGTTCGCCCGCTCGCTCAAGTGGACGCGCTCGTTCAGTCCATCCGCAGCGAGCTGCTCATCTCCTGAGCTTGCGCTCGTAAACGCGGCTAAACAAGGCCCGCGGACAGGACGGCTCTGTCCGTGCCGACCAACTGCGCCCACCTGGCGCTAATGTTGGGCTGCCGCCAGTCAGAAACCGCTGTCTCTGCCTGCGTAAGGCGCGCCTGCCGTAAACCGGGTCGCCAGTGAAAGCCGGCCAAAGCGTTCCAATAAGAGCAAGAGCCGTGTTAGGCCGTCAGTACGAGTTCCGCGATCATTTCAAGTCTCGGTTCGGTCTCACGCGCAGAAATGGGTCAGAGCCTCTCAGTCAACGGAAGAGGCAACCTTCCCAAACTGGGCCGCGTCCTAAAAACTTGTGGCCCGCGGGACGGGCGTCTTTTTCCGTTCCTGCCTTCCCCCGACGAGATATAATTTTATCTCTAGTTAATGCCTCGCATGGATCAGGGGTTGTGGATTGGGTCTCTCGGCGGGGGGCCAATGATCAGTCGAATAACGCTCAGGAGGTGCGGCATTGAATCAGGCCTTATCGCAGATCCAGAGACAAACCCAAGGCACGAGGGAGATATGGGAATTCCACACCGCAGTGTCGTTGCACAGCCATACTTATCATTCCAAGGAAAATTTGGGGTCCCTTCCGCGCTACATTGATTTTCATCGGACTCCGGTGTTGAGGCGATTGCTTCAGTCTAACCTGAGGCGGTACGAAGCCCGCCATGGCAAAGCATTGGACTTCGGCCGCGCCTATTGGACGCCTCCCGTTACGCCGCGCATGGTGCTGGAGTCGGAAATGGCGCAAATCGAGAACGAACTCGGCTTGGCAGCGTTAGTATCCATTACCGATCACGATACGATCGCGGGCCCCCTCTCGTTACGCGAGCAACCCGCGACAGCCGGAATGCCGGTTTCCGTGGAATGGACCATCCCGTTCGCAGATAACTCTCTCCACCTTGGCGTCCATCACCTTCCCCCCGACAGGGCGGTCACGGTCATGAAAGAGCTGGCCCGGTACACGAAGGAGCCGGTGGAGGAAAGGCTGAGTGATTTATTCGCTTTGCTCGATAGTTTCCCGGACACTCTATTGGTTCTCAATCATCCCTTTCATAACATCTACAGGGTGCCCGGAACCGTTCACCTGACTTCCGTGCGCCAGCTTCTAGGGCTATGCCGTCCCTGGATTCACGCCCTCGAAGTCAATGGGATGCGCTCCTGGAGCGAGAACCAGGATGTCCTGACGATGGCGGAGGAGTACGATCTGCCGATCGTGGCCGGGGGCGATCGCCACGGATGCCACACCAACACGCTCCTGAACCTAAGCCAGGCGAAAACCTGGGGCGATTTTGTGGCGGGAATTCGTAGCGAGCGGCGTAATACGGTTCTCGTGCTTCGCTCTTATGAAGAGCCGGCCCCGTTGCGCGAGCTGGCGACCGCTTGCGACGCCTTGCGTAATTATCCCCGCTATCCGCGCGGCCGGCGCCGGTACACGGACCGCGTTTTCGCAGATGTGGAGGGTTTTGGCTGGCACCCGCTGTCCTTTTATTGGGATGCAGGCGGCAAGGGGACCAGGCCGTTGTGGTTGGCGCCCATCGTCGCGGCTGTCATCACCCTGGGAAGCGATCCTGTCCGGCCCCTACTTCGGCGGCTCCTGTCTCGCGCTCAGCAGTTTGACCGCGCCCAGTCGCGGGCCGAAGGCGAAGCAGACTGCGATAGGGAGGGTCTGAGGGCGCGCACGGAGGTCGGGCGGGAATGAGGGTGTTGAGTCGGCGGCGATGGCCGAGGCAGGCGAACGTCCATCCGACCGATCTTGGGGGGCGGCCATCTCGACAATCCCCGCTCCGAACGGTCATCGTTCTACTCGGCCATCAGGCGCAGGAACCGAGTCGGCAAAACGGAAATTTTACCGAAGGTATCTTGGCAGAGGCAGGGGTTGACTGAGACCTTCCCTTCTCTTCATCCATCGGCGGCTCTTGCACAGGAATCCCCCTTGCGCATCGCGGTCTTCACGGAGAGGTTCCTGCCGAAAATAGATGGCATCGTCACACGGCTCAGCCAAACGATCCGTCACCTGCGCGAATCGGGCCACGCCGTGCTTGTCATCGCTCCCGAGGGCGTGGCCGATTTCGAAGGCACCCCCGTCCACGGGGTGCCGGGCTTCAGGTTTCCACTCTACCCGGATCAACTCCTAGCGATTCCAAGACCTTCTATTGGAAGGGCCTTGGCGGCATTCCAGCCCGACCTAATCCATGCGGTCAATCCGGCGGTGCTCGGAATCTCCGGCTTTTACTACAGCTCTTCGCGCGGGGTGCCTCTGGTCGTTTCCTACCACACCCACTTGCCAAAGTATCTCCACTATTACGGCATAGGCCGCCTGGAACGGCTGATGTGGTGGGGTATTAAGGCAGGGTACAACCGAGCTGACCTTACACTCGCCACATCCCGCGCCGCGCAAATTGAACTTCAAGAACGAGGGATTCGACGAGTCGAGCTATGGCGGCGCGGAGTGGATACGCAGCTTTTCCATCCGCAGCGCGCGTCCCAACAAATGCGCGCCCGGCTCTCGCAAGGGCATCCAGAGAATAAGCTGCTCCTATATGTGGGCAGATTGTCGGCGGAGAAGGAAGTGGAACAGTGCCGATCGGTTCTGGCGTGCTTGCCCGGAACGCGACTGGCGCTCGTCGGGGGCGGCCCGCATCGCCGCAAGCTGGAAGAGTACTTTGCCGGCACTCCCACGCACTTTGCAGGTTACCTCGAAGGAGCGGAGCTGGCCGCGGCCTTCGCTTCCGCCGACGTCTTTTTCTTGCCTTCGCGCACGGAAACCTTGGGACTGGTATTGCTGGAAGCGATGGCTTCCGGATGCCCGGTGGTGGCGGCGGCCGCCGGAGGGATTTTGGACATCGTGAAAAACGGGGTCACCGGCCACCTCTACGACCCTGGGAATCCGATGGGGGCAATTCCCGCGATCCGCCAAGTGTTGTGGGATTCGACGCACCGCGAGAGCGTGCGCCGCCGGGCCCGCCTGGACGCCGAACAGTGGAGCTGGGCCGCCGCCACTCAGCAACTCGAGCGGTTTTACCGCGAGGTTATCCGACGAGATCAGGAACTGCCGCAGGAAATCGCAGCGCAGAGCGCGCCGGGCACTCCAGTCGAGCAGGTCTGCGACACTCTCCAAATTTCACGCGCCACTCACCGCCGGCTCACGCGCCCACAGGCAGCAAACCGTGGACGCCCTTGACAGGCCCCGCGCTGCTCAATTGATTTTCAAAAACCACAGCGCGGTTTTCCTGAAGAAGCGGCCGCTGAGGGCGGCAGGCGAAGGCAGGAAGAGAGCGCGCAGAACTCGGATGGAAACGGGGCGGGGCGGCGCCGCGCCGTCCGCGTCCCGGATTGGAAATAGCTGCTCGAGTGTTTGTCTGGGATTTTCCCGCAGGCGATCGAACAGCGCCACGCGATGAACACAGAAGATCGTGCAATAGGGGGCACAAGGCTTTAGGGTTTTGGATTCTCGCTCGATGTCTTCCCGCGTGTAGCGGGAAAGCGGGATCGCGGGATAGCCGCGTTGCGCCATGCAATAGTGAACCAGCCCGTCTTCGCAGATATAAAGGTGGCGTCCTCCGGCCGGGCAATGCCAGTCGTTGGGCAACCCGCGGGCCAAATTCTTTCGCCAGGGATTGAGGCGGGCAAAAGAGAGAAAAGTTTTTGACAGGCTCTCAATCTCTTCGATCACTTTCTGCTGTTCGGCGTTCAACGGGCGTAGGCGCCCCGAGTTGTCGTGAACGATTCCTGCCGTGCTGGTGAGACCCAGTTCGGTTGCGCGGCGGGCGATCTGGAGGGCGTCCTCGGGGTGCTCGGTGCAGGCCCCGACGACGGAGTGGATGCTCACTTCAAATTCTGCAAACTGCGCGAGCCAGCAGAGCTTGGGGTCGAGAACCTTCAGACTTTTCTTCGAGACATCGTCGGGACGAACGTTGTCCACGCTGATCTGCATGCGATCGAGGCCGGCGCGGTTCAGCCGCCGGATTCGGTCTGGCGTGAGTAAATAGCCGTTGGTCACGAGGATGGCGATGAGGCCGTGATGGCGTATCCGCCGGATGACATCCTCGAGCTCGGGATGGAGCAGCGGCTCGCCGCCGGTGAGGGTGATGACGGTTGTGCCGAGCGCCGCCAGCCGGTCGATGCGCTGGAGCAACTCAGCGGTCCGAACCGGCTGGGAGACGTCATCAAATTCATTGCAGTAAGTACACGCCAGGTTGCAGCGGCGAGTCACCACCACGTGGGCGAGCACCGGATGGGCGGGCGCCTTCAGTGCCAAGGCCACCATGCGGGCCTCGCGGTACATGCGATGCCACCGCTTAGCGGCACGGCGAAGAGAGACCCTCGGCATGCGAGCTGTCCTCCAGAATGAAGATACACCCTCTACGGGGTCGCGCGGACGAAATTCATGGCAACGAATCGCGCGAGAATCCATGCGAGGGAACCGGCGCGGCGGCCGTCGCGCTCGCCGGTTGGTTGCGTTCGTTCCGGGCTTGGCGCCAGTTGACCTTCGGCAGGATGAGGGATGGATCAATTCGGTCCCGATATCGGACGGCAATGTTCATCAATGAATCCAGCAGCGAGTCGGAAAGAAGATGAGACTTCAAGCCCAGCTCCATCAGTTTGGAATGTTTCGCGTTGTAATAGTGCTCCTCCGCCTCAACTCGGGGATCGGGGAGGTGATCCACCGCGACGCGCAATCCCATCTTTCGTCCTGCCAGTTGCACCAGGGATGCCAGTTCCCTCACCGAAAATTGCTCGGTGAATTGATTGAACACGCGATACTCACCGGGCTCAGCGGGGTGGAGGCAGGCTAACTCAACGCACCGCACTGTGTCCCGGAGGTCCAAAAACCCGCGCGTTTGACCGCCGCGCCCATAAATGGTGAGCGGATGGCCGATGGCGGCTTGGGCGCAAAAGCGATTCAAAACGGTGCCGAAGATTTCATCGTAATCAAATCGGTTGATCAACGCCTCGTCGAGCTCCACTTCGTCGGTTGCTGTTCCATAGACCACGCCCTGATTCAGATCGGTGCCACGAAGGTTCCAGACCTTGCAAGTAAACATGATGTTGTGGCTGTCGTGGACTTTGGAAAGATGATAGAACGAGCCCGGCTGTTTGGGGAAAGGCAGCACATCTTTTCGACCGTTATGCTCGATCTGGATATACCCCTCTTCGATGTCAATATTCGGCGTGCCATACTCCCCCATCGTGCCCAGCTTCACCAAGTGGCACTCGGGCTGGAGCTCCCGGATCGCAAACAGCAGATTGAGCGTCCCAATGACGTTATTGACCTGGGTCAAAACGGCGTGCTGTCGGTCAATCATCGAGAAGGGCGCCGAGCGCTGCTCGGCAAAATGAATCACGGCCTCGGGCTCGATCCGCTCGATCGTCGCCGAGAGAAAGTCGTAGTCGGTCACATCTCCCACAAAAAACTCAATGGTGTTGCCGGTGAGGTCTTGCCAGACGCGCAGCCTTTCGGCAAGCGGGCGAATTGGGGTCAGCGTCTGGACTCCCAGATCGTCGTCCCATTGGCGGCGGACGAGGCTATCCACGATGGCCACGCGGTGACCTCTGGCCGAAAGGTGCAAGGCCGTCGCCCAACCGCAGTATCCATCCCCACCCAGCACGGCGATTTTCATTTTTCCTCCGGGATCATGCAATCGCCGCGCGACAAGGTCTAGAGTCCGTCCAGGCTTACGCTTGCCAGTGAGCGCAAACGGCAATCACAGATGGAGCCTCGAAAACCAGTAAGACGCTCTAACACCGAACAGTGGTTGTATCCCGCCGGCCGAAAATTGAACCTTCTCCTTGCGCCCCATTCCGTTGCCTAACCGGAGCGGCGCGACGACAGGCTTACGGCGGCTTCCGCGTGGCCAGCCTTGCCCATGGCGGCAAAATCGCCTTTTGCCTCAACGGCGCAGGGTCCTACGCCCCGAAGATAAAGGAACAGCCCAAATCCGCTCATGAGCACGGTCCAAATCCTCCAGCACAGCATCGCTTCCGCACCGCCGCTCAGGCGAGCGAGTTTGAAAAGCGTCTGGAACGCCGCTTCGCCGACTCCAAGCCCGCCGGGAGTAAACGGAAGACCGTTGGCGATCTGACCGATGGGGACAATCAGGAGGATCCTCCAAGACAAGCTGGCTGGGTTCACAGCCAACAGCGCCAAGGCGATGACACCCATAATGGAAAGATTGGCCAGCAGCGAGAGGCCAAGCGCGGACCACAGCGTCGCCGGACACTGCCGGTATGCCCCGATCATTTCCACCATCCGCAAGGCGAAATTCCGCAGCCTCGAAAAATGGATGGCCCCTGCGAGACGATGGACGAATGATTGGAGCAACAAGCACGCCAGGAGCGTGACCAATAACAAAGATGCGGATGCGGCAGAGAAGATCAGCAGCAGTTGCAGTGTGGGCACGCGAGCAATGAGTTGAGCGAACAACAGGGCGAACAGTAAGGGCAAAGTGAGGAGCGAGAATAGGCCGATGGCTCGGTCGAGAATCAACAGGGTCGCCACCTGAATCCTCCGGCCTTCGTTTTCCCGCGTGGCGTAGAACACTTTCGCCGCGTCTCCCCCCGCGACCCCCGGCAGGAATGTGCCGAAGAACAGGCCCAGGAGCGTTAATCGCAAAGCCGTCCTCAGAGGCAGCTTAAGGCCCTGGGGGGGAAACAACGAGGAAAGTCGCACGGAGATCAACGTGATATGGAGCAGGATGAGCGCGCAAGCGGCCACCGTCAAAGGCCAACGGGTCAAAAGATGATTAAGGGTGCTAAAGCGGATAAAGCCGGACTTCGCCAGATATATGAGCAGTCCAACGCCGATCGCTAGCCGCATCATGGCGAGCAGCGTTCGACGCACAGACTTTACGCGGGAAGTTTCTTTCTGACCCATGGAAGGATTAGGGGAAAGCACGATGATCCACTTTTCCTGGACGAAGGCGTGAACTGTCCCATTTTATCGGGCTTAAGTACCCTTTCTACCTGCTCCAGAATCGCCGCAGTGCGCGCCCTTCAGAACCGCATCGTATCACGAACCTGTTACGAGGGAAAACGTGCTCCCTGCGTGGGTTGACGGGGCGCCTCGGGCCTGCTAAATTCGAGATCTGTAGAGTCAAATGAGGCGAAAAGCCTTTCTCGCCGCAAGCGGAACCAGTAGGCCGTTAATGTCAAGCCTTGGTTTTGCGAATAGCAGGAGCCATCCGACGTGCACCGTTTATTTTCCGACTGCCATCACCAAAGCCCGCGCTCACCGCTTCCGCCGCAGGCCAAGCCATGGGGCGGGGCGGTTGGGGTGACAAGACTCATACCCTCGAGGCCATTATGGACCTTGACTCGCGGAGGACGCAAAGGTCGAGAAGGCGAGGCTCAACCCAATGATCGAGCCTGAAGAATTCGCACGGGCAAAATCTGAGAGCGCGACCGCTAGCGAGTTCGAGGAGAAGAAATCCGGGGAGGAACGCCTTGGTCCGTAGGATGATCTTCCAGAATGTCATCCACCGACCCATCCGAACCATGGTGAGCGTGCTCGGTATCGCCGTCGAGGTCGGGATGGTGATGTTAGTGGTGGGCCTAACGCACGGCATGCTGCGCGCTTCCGCCAAGCGGATTGGCGGGCTGGGCGCCGACGTGATGGTGGAACCGCCCAACGCTTCCATATTCATGGGCTTGACGAGCGCGCCCATGCCCATCAAGCTGGGCGACTATTTTGGCCGGCTCGAGCACGTTCGGGCGGTGACGCCGGTCATTTTCCAATTCACCACCGCTGGCGCGAGGCTGATCTGGGGCATTGATCCGAAGAGCTGGAACCGCGTCACAGGCGGGTTTGTCTATCTGCAGGGCGGAGCGTTGGCCGCTCCTTACGACATTCTGGTGGATAACTACTACGCCCGGCAGGACCACATCAAGGTGGGCCAGACGTTGAACCTGCTAAATCACGACTTCCGCGTGGTCGGGATTGTGGAGCATGGCAAAGGATCGCGCCTTTTTATTCCCATCGAGACAGCTGAGCATCTGGCCGGACAGCGGGCAAGAGCGTCCGTTTTCTTTATTAAATGCACCAGCCCCGGCTACACTGCTGACGTGGTCAGCGAAATC
>JAKAWO010000319.1 GCA_021827255.1 Acidobacteriota bacterium
ATCCGGCGCACACGGAAGGTTACGGACAAGCCGAATGGATCTTGATGGATTACCTCGATTTTGTTGTCCATATTTTCACGGAGCGAGCCCGGCTGTTCTATGACCTCGAGCGCTTGTGGAAGACAGCCCCTCGTTTGCCCGCTCCCGAAGGGTAGTTTTGCCGGCCGTTGGCGCGCACTGAAGCTGTAGGAGCGCGCGCGCAGGTCTAAGCCTTCGATGGCGGTTGGAGAGCTTTCTGATGCGCATTCGCATTCTTCGGGACGGTAAGGCGAAGGACCTACGCTTGCGCGCGCTCGAGTGCGACTACACGGCTCGCATAGGGCACTTCAACGAGATCATCATGGAGGAGATTCCGTGGGCGCGAAACGCGGGGGGCCCTCGAAGAGGCTGCTCCGCGGAGCGCCGCCTGTTCAAGAAAGTGCAGGGGAGTGTTAAAGTCCTTCTCGATCCGACCGGCCGGGAGTGGACGTCGGAAGAATTCGCGCGGTGGCTAGGACAACAAGCCGTGCGGGGGACACGCGAGCTCGCCTTTCTGGTTGGAGGCCCGGAAGGTTTCTCTTCCGCCTACCGCGGGCAGGCTGACCTGCGACTGGCGCTTTCCCGAATGACGCTCACCCACGAATGGGCGGAAGTACTTTTGCTCGAGCAGATTTATCGAGGATTCACTATGCTGCGCGGCTTTCCCTACGCGCGATAGGCCGGCAGAACGAGGGCCGCTTGGCAGAAGCTCGCAAAGGATTAATCATCGTGAACACCGGGCCTGGCAAGGGCAAAACCACAGCCGCGCTTGGAACCGCGTTCCGAGCGGTAGGCCAGGGGCTCCGCGTGCTGATGGTTCAGTTCATCAAAGGATCGTGGCATTATGGGGAGTTGGATGCGGCACAGATGTTAGGGGAAGACCGCATCCAGATTCTCGCCATGGGTCGAGGGTTTGTGAAAATCGGGGCCGAAAAACCAGATCCGGAAGACGTTCGCAAGGTGGAGGAGGCGTGGCAATTTGCCAGCCAGCAGATTTCGAGTGACGAGTACGACTTGGTGATTTTAGACGAGATCAACTATGCGATCAGCTATAAAATGCTGGATCCGGAAAAGGTGGTCGAAGTCCTGAAGAACAAGCCCGCCGCGGTTCATGTGATTTTGACCGGCCGAAACGCTCATCCCTCGGTGGTGGAGGCCGCCGACTTGGTAACGGAGATGCGCGAGGTCAAGCATCCATTTCAGCAGGGAATCCTCGCCCAGAGGGGAATTGATTATTAGGGCGCAGCCGAACCGCTGGGTCGCCGCGGGCATCTGGAGTTGAGAGGCACCGTCTTATGACCTGGCTTCGAAAAGAAAAGAAGCCGCTCGAGACCCCGTCCGCCGAAAAACGCGTGCAGACGGAGGGTCTGTGGGTTAAGTGCGAAGGCTGCAAGCAAATCCTATGGAAAAAGGATCTGGAGGAGAACTTTCAATGCTGCCCGAAGTGTAGCTTCCATTTCAAAATGGGTTCGCGGGCGCGGCTGGCCATGATCTTTGACGAGGGCAAGTACACGGAACACGATGCCAACCTGGCCTCGCCCGATCCTCTTGAGTTTGTTGACCGCAAAAGCTACAAGGATCGTATGAAGGAAGCGCAAAAGTTGACCGGCATGAAAGACGCGGTTTTGACCGGCGAAGGTTTACTCTCGGGCAAACCGGTGATTGTCTGCGCGATGGAATTTCAATTTATCGGGGGCAGCATGGGCGCCGTCGTGGGGGAGAAGATTACTCGAGCGGCTGACCGTTCTATTGGCCAGCGACGGCCCTTGGTCATCGTTTCCTGCTCGGGTGGCGCGCGGATGATGGAGGGCGCCATTAGCTTGCTCCAGCTTGCGAAGATCAGCGCCGCTCTGGCGCGCCTGGATGAAGCGCGGAAGCCGTACATTTCCGTTTTGACCCATCCCACGACCGGGGGAACCACAGCGAGCTTCGCCATGCTGGGCGACTTGAATATTGCCGAACCGGGCGCACTGATCGGCTTCGCCGGGCCGCGGGTCATCGAGCAGACGATCCGCCAGAAATTACCGGATGGATTCCAGCGCTCCGAATTCCTCCTCGCCCACGGAATGCTGGACGCTATTGTGCCCCGCAAGGAGCTCAAGACCTATCTCGCCTCGACGCTTGGTCTTCTCGGCGCATGGGACTCGTCAGCCGCCGGCCGCTGAAAGCTCGCGGCGAGCCGGCGGGCCTCTGCAAGCTCCAAGGGCGTCGGCGGCTGAGTTGGCGCTTCGGAGGCGAGGGGAGGTCGAAGTTGCGAAGGCGATGAGGGCTGAATGGAATACAGTGAATGCTTGAACCTTCTCTCTGCTCTCGGCCACGAGCTGCGAAGAGCAAGGTTCGGGCTTGGATCCATCACCGCGATACTCGCTGCGCTGGGGCATCCCGAGCAGAGCTATCCAACCGCTATTGTCGCCGGGACGAATGGAAAGGGCTCAACCTGCGCTATGCTGGCGAGCATCCTCGAAAGCGCCGGTTATCGCACCGGGCTTTACACTTCTCCTCATCTGGCACGGGTCAACGAACGAATCCGGATCAATGGCAGCGCGATTCTCGATGAAGACTTCGCAGAAGCCTTCAGCGAGGTTTCCGAAGGGATCAACCGGCTCCTTGCGGAGGGGGAAATCGCCGATCGCCCGAGCTTCTTTGAATATCTGACCGCCACAGCCTTTCTTCACTTCGCCGCGGTCAAAGCCCAATTTGTCGTTCTGGAGGTCGGCATGGGCGGCCGGCTGGACGCAACCAACGTAACCGAGCCTGCGGTTGCCGTTATCACCAATGTGGAGCTCGACCATCAGCAATTCCTCGGCAAGACCCATGCCGAAATCGCCCGGGAGAAGGCCGGCGTGATCAAGTTTCAGCGCCCGGTGATTTCCGCGTGTCAGCACCCCGACGTCATTGAGGAAATTCGCCGACGCTGCCGTGAGCTCCAAGCCGAGCTATTAGAAATTGATCGCGCCGCCCGGATCACGAATGTGCATCACGCGGGCGGATGCAACCGCTTCGACATCCAGTTTGAAGGCAGTGAACCGCTCCCTGTGCGTCTGCCGCTTGCAGGCCGGTTCCAAATCCGGAACAGCGCCGCCGCCGCCGCCGCCGCCCAGCGCCTGGCTCAGCAAGGATTCCATATTTCCGGGCAGGCTATCCGACAAGGGCTGGAGCGGACCTCTTGGCCCGGCCGATTGGAAACCATTCACTCAGCGCCGCTCGTCGTGCTGGACGGTGCGCACAATCCCGCTGCCGCCCGCGAGATCGCTTATTTTGTCAGGGAGCAATGGCGCGGCCGCACCCTTCGCCTGGTCTATGCTTCGATGCAGGACAAATCGGTCGAAGCGATCAGCCAGATTCTTTTCCCACTGGCCGACGAA
>JAKAWO010000320.1 GCA_021827255.1 Acidobacteriota bacterium
AGGCGGGAGGATTCCTTAGCTGAGGGCTGACAACACATGGCCTCCAGAAGAAAAGCCCGGGAACTCGCCTTGCAGATGCTCTTCCAGTGGGAGGTTGGCGGGCACGCGCCGGCTCACGTCGTCAACACCTTCCTCGGCGGCCGCCGTCTTCCAGAGGATGTGGTGGAGTTTGCGCGGTCTCTGTTTGAGGGAACCGTCGCCGAGGCGCCGACGCTCGACAGGCTCATTGCGGGCCACGCCGAACACTGGCGGCTGGAACGCATGGCCGCTGTGGACCGGAACATTCTGCGGCTCGCCCTATACGAGCTGATCCGCCACCCGGAAACGCCGCCGCCCGTTGTTATTGACGAAGCGCTCGAAATCGCTCGGAGATTTTCCGGCGAGGAATCCGTCGAGTTCGTGAACGGCGTCCTCGACGCCGCCCGCAAATCCCACGCGTCCGCCAAGAGCCCAATCTAAAGCATTTCACCGCGCCCAGTTTCTGGCGAAGGCGATCCGTTTTTCAACCGAGGGATGGCTGTGGAACAGAAACTCGATCCAGGCGGCTGGACGCCGCTCGCTGAGGTTCATTGCCGCGAGTTTTTCCATGCTGGAAATGAATGTCTCCGGACTCGCAATGGAACGGAGCGCGTAGGCATCGGCCTCCCGTTCCATCTGGCGCGAATGAAGGTTGACGAGCGGCAGGAGGACCAAGGACAGTGCGCCGGTCACCAAGATCAGCAAAGGCAAGTTAGCAAAGTCGGCCAGGCCGCGGAAGCCGAGGCTTGGTCCCCACGCCCGCAGCGCTACATTCACCGTATAAAAACCGGCGATCGTGGTGGCGATCTCGACCGCCAGGCCGCGAAGGATATGCCGCCGGACGTGGTGCCCGAACTCGTGAGCCAGAACCGCCTCCACTTCAGGGGGGCTGAAATTTCCTAGCAGCGTGTCGGAGATAACAATCCGCCGCGTGTTGCCCAGGCCGGTCAGCGCGGCGTTCGCCTTTTTGCTCTTTTCGCTCAGCTTCCACTCATAGACGCCGCCGACGCGCGTCCCGGCGCGCCGCGACAGCTCCATCAGGCGCTCGGTCAGCGCCGGGTCCTCCACCGGCTTGAACTTGAAGAAGATCGGAAGCAAAACGACCGGCCCCAGTTGCGCGAGCAATAGGAAGAAGCATATAAAGGCCGCGGCAGAAACGATCCACCATTGGCCCGGCCACCGTCTCATCGTCCAATAGACAAACTCAAAGGCCAGTGTCCCCAGCGTCCCCCCCACTGCCAGGCCCTTCAATCGGTCTTTCGCCCAGCCGCCCGGCGTGAGGTTTGAAAGCTCGTATCGGTGCTCCAGCCAATAGCCGTTCAGATAACCGAGCGGAAGGTCGAGCGCTTCGTGAATGAGAGCGAACAGGGAAAGGTAAATCAGCAACGCCAGCGCCGGCCGCGCCGTTTCCGATTCGGCAAACCGACGCAGCCCAACCGACCACCCCGTGAGCAGCAATGCCGCCAGGTATGCCAAATCGAGGACGAACCCCGCAACGCTCAGCCAGCGGTGCGTTCGATGGTAACGCTTGACGCGCGATGAATCGCCATCGCCCGTCGCCATGGAAATAGCGTTCAACATCCTTTGTTCCCGAGCGCTCTTCGATGAGCAGGGGCGGTCGTTCGGTCTGGGTTTGCGCTACCGCGACTGGGCGGCCCGCCGCGCGAAGCTGGCTGCCTCATCCAGAAGCCGCTGGACCAGCTCCGGCGTCGGAGCCTCAGCGTAGAGGCGCAAAACGTTCTCCGTCCCGGACGCGCGTACCAACAGCCAGGCCGAATCCCCCAGCCGCAGTTTGACCCCATCCAGAGCTTCCACCGCCCGCACTTTGAGCCCCGCGATCGTTCTCAATCCGTGCCGCTCGGCCCGGCGAACAACGCGCTCCGCCGCCGCTTTCTCGATCTCCAGATCAACTCGCCCGTAATGGTGCGGGCCGAACTCTTCCGCTAGCTCCGCTGCGAGCTCGCCCAGCGTTTTATTCCGCTCCGCCATGACTTGCGCCAGGAAGAGCGAGTTCAGGATGCCATCACGCTCCGGCAGGTGCCCCTGCACGGCGATGCCGCCGCTTTCTTCCCCGCCCATCAGAATGTTGCGTTGCAGCATCAGCTCACAAACGTACTTGAAGCCGATCGGGGTCACATGGAGCGGCAAGCCGTATTTACGGCAGAGCTTGCTGATCATCTCCGTGGTCGAAAAGGTCTTTACCACTTCTCCGGTTCGCTTCAGATTGCCCGCCCAGTGCTTCAGCAAGATGGAGAAAATCTTGTGACTGTCAATAAAGGCGCCGGTCGGGTCCATGGCGCCCAGGCGGTCGGCGTCGCCGTCGGTGGCAAACCCAGCGTCGAATCCGCCCTCCATCACGGCCCGGCGCAAGTCCGCGACGTGCGGCTCGATGGGTTCGGGATTCAGTCCCGGGAAAAGCGGATTGTGCTCGCCGTGGATTTCAAGGCAAGGAATCCGTTGCTCATCGAACAGCCGCGCCAGGCAGCCGCGCGCCGCCCCGTACATCGGATCCACCACGAACCGCTGGCCGCCGGCGCGGATCCGTTCGAGCGAAACCAGGGTCTTGAGCCGCTGGAGGTACGGCCCGGCCAAATCCGCTTCCTCGATCCGCGCCGCTCTCCGCCGGGCGCGCGCTCCTTGGCGTTCGCGCCGCGTCAGATAGACTTCGAGGCGGCGCATGATGGTGGGCAGCGCAGACCCGCCATACGGGGCCTTGAACTTGACGCCGTTCCATCGGTAAGGGTTGTGGCTCGCGGTGATGACTAACGCGCCGGCCGCCCGGCGCGCGACGACGGCGTAGCTGATGGCCGGGGTCGGTGTGGCCCGGCTCGCCACAAGCGCCGGAATGCCGGCTGCCGCCACCGTCTCTGCCGCGACGCGGGCGCAATCGCTGGAGAGGAACCGCGTGTCGAAACCGACCACCAGGCCGCGTTCCGGCTCGCCTTCCGCGCGAACGTAATCAGCAATGGCCGCCGCCACTCGCCGCACGTTGGCGAAGGTGAAGTCATCGCCAATCACGCCTCGCCAGCCGTCGGTCCCGAATTTGATTTTTTCCGCCACTGAAGGCTCGGCCTGTGGTCGCGCCGTACGATGCGCAGTGCCCTCCAAGGAATTGCTTAACCCTCTTTGCTCCCGCGCGCGCGACGGGCTCTCCTGCGTTTCACCGGATCCGCGCCGCTACAGCAGCCTTTGCAAGCCTCGGCGCTGAAGCTCCCGAACCACGCGCCCCACGATTTGGCAATCTGCCCGCGTCGAGACCAGAAGCGCGTCCTCCGATTCGACGATAATCAAATCTCGCACGTTTGCCGCTGCCACAAACTTCTTCGCCGAGTAA
>JAKAWO010000017.1 GCA_021827255.1 Acidobacteriota bacterium
CCTGCCCGTCAGGCGGTGCGCTCGCAGACCATGATCCGCTCTTCGCCGTCAACTTCCTGGAGCCGAACTTCGATGACCTCGTTATCGGCTGTCTGCACGGTCCGGCCGGTGTAATTGGCCTGAACCGGCAACTCCCGGTGCCCGCGGTCAATGAGGACGCAGAGTTCAACGCGCCGCGGGCGGCCATGATCGAGCAGGGCGTCGAGCGCGGCCCGCGTGGTGCGGCCCGTGTAGAGCACATCGTCCACCAGAACAACGTTTCTGTTTTCGACGGAGTAAGCCGACGGCCCCTGACGCACAAGCGGCTTCAAGTCAACGGTCGAGAGATCATCGCGATAGAAAGTGATATCCAGAGTATGGACGGGCGGGCGAACCTTTTCGATATCCGCGATTTTCCGGGCCAAACGCTCTGCCAGCGGCACGCCGCGCCGGCAAATTCCGACAAAGACCACATCCTCGACGCCGTTGTGGCGCTCGAGAATCTCGTGCGCAAGACGCATGAGCGTCCGATCAATCTCCGTGGCCGACATCAACTGAGACTTCTCACGGACGCCTTTTTTCGGATTGTTAGGTGGCTCTGGCGGCATGACGGTGTCTCTCCTGACCGCATTATACACGCCTAGGGTAGCCGTGACAGGCCCACAGGAGGGCTTCTCCTATCGGGCGTCGCCTGGCGCGTTTCGTACTGGCGGCGCAGCTCACGCACGTAGGAGTCGGCGGCCCGGGTGGGTTTGGGAATGCGGAAGCCATCCAGGCACTTCCGCACAATTTGGAGAGCGGTCGGAAGCGAAACACGATGGCCCTGAGTCACGTAAATCGGTTTGACCGCGGCGCGCGTCCGCAAGACCACGCCCACCTTCGCGTCTTGGAAGACGAGCGGCGCGGTGGAGCCGGCGCGGGGAGCGGGATCGCGATGTTCGCCAACCAGCCGAGACTTGGCGCAGCCGATGGTGGGTTTATCAAGGATTAAGCCAAGATGGCAGGCGATCCCAAAACGGCGGGGATGGGCAAGGCCGTGACCGTCCACGAGAATCACATCCGGCTCGATCTTCAGACGGGCAAACGCGGCAAGCAGGATGGGAGTCTCTCGAAAGGAAAGCAGGCCGGGCACATAAGGGAAGCGCAACTTGCCGCGGGCCATGGCACGCTCGGCTTCGGCCATCTCTGGGAAGCGGAAAACGACAACTCCGGCAAAGGCAAGGTTCGTTTTGGGAATGAAGGCCAAATCGGCGCCGGCGACATAACGAACCGGGCCCAATCGGTCGCGGAGCTCGACTCGATCGCGGAGGCGCTCTTGCAAACGCGCGGCCTCCCGCGGCGTCAGGTCCCAGCGCGTTCTCGTTTTGGGTTTCATGCCGGTTACTCAAGGGAAAATCCATGATACGCTTCCCCCTGCTTCCTGGGGAATGGGGCGGAGCGCATTTCCGCTCCCTCCGACGAGAGTGGCGTTAATGCGGCGCGTCAATTTTGAATTCAAGGCGCATCTCAAAAACGAAGCGCGCCTGCGCGCCACGCTGGTTCAGCTAGGGGCGCGAAGGGTTGGCACGGATCATCAGGTGGATACTTATTTTCGCGTGCCGAGGGGGCGGCTCAAGATTCGCGAGGGAAATTTGGAGAACGCGCTGATTTACTATCGCCGCTCCAACCAAACCCGACCGCGGCGCTCCGATGTGGAAATGGTCCCGCTGGCAAAGGGCAACGCGCTGCGCGCCCTTCTGACCGAATGGCTTGAGCCTTGGTCCGTGGTAGAGAAGCGGCGGCAAATCTATTTTGTCAGCAATGTCAAGATTCATCTCGACCGCGTGAAGGGACTGGGCGAGTTTGTCGAGGTCGAAGCAATCTCCCACGGCCAGGACCCGCAGAAAGCGCGGCGGCAGGCAGCCAAGTTCCGACGACTTTTGGGGATCGCCCATTCGGGCATTATCGGGCAGTCCTATGCCGACCTGGTCCGCGAGCGTTCCGTTCGGCCCTAGCGCGGAGGCTATCGGGCGAACGTCCGTAGGGGACCGTGAGATGACTTGCCTGCCGCGTCACAGCCTGGGAGCCAAGATGGACGCAGAGAACTAGCTTTTGGCCGCAGGCAATGGCCGAGCCGCGGCCGGATCGCTTGGTCTCTGATTCTCGTTTTCGCTCCGGGCCGGGGCATGGGGCGATAGACTTGTGCCTTGGAGGCATCCTTAGCCGAAGGCGGTGAAGAAACTATGCCAAAGATTTATGACGCCGTGGTCGTTGGGTCGGGCGCAGCGGGAGGGATGGCTGCGACTGAGATGTGCTTGAAAGGGCTGAAGGTGCTGCTGCTCGAGGCCGGACCCGGCCTCAATATCGCGACAGACTTCCATCACCATGACAAGCCTTACGCATTCCGTTTCCGGGGGCGCATTCGTCCGCGAGAACAGGCCAAGTACAATTACGTGGTCAACGAGTGGAACCGGCCGAGCTTCGTCAACGAGATGGAAATGCCTTACACAGGAAAGAAGTTCGTTTGGGTGCGGGCGCGGGCGGTGGGCGGCAAGACGTTGCACTGGGGACTTGTTTCGCTGAGATTCAGCCGGCGGGATTTTCAAGCGGCGCGCTACGATGGCTATGGAGAAAACTGGCCGCTGACCTACGAGGACGTGGCGCCCTACTACACGCGGGTGGAGAGGATGATTGGCGTTTGCGGGAACGCCGACCATTTGGAGAATAATCCCGACAGCCATTTTCTGAAGCCGGTTCCCTTCACTTGCCCCGAGTGGATTTTCAAGTCAACGGTCGAGAAACGCCTGCCGGCCCGACACGTGATCCACGGGCGATCGGCGACGGTGACGGAGCCGGGTTTCAACGGACGCGCGCCGTGCCACTATTGCGGGCACTGCGGGCGGGTGTGCAACGTGGCGGCGTCCTTCAGTTCGGCAGGCGTGCTGCTGCCCCTGGCGCTCCAGACGGGCAACCTGACCCTGCGAACCAATGCCATCGCATGGAAGGTCCTGACAGGGCCGGATGGGAAGGCCAGAAGCGTTTTGTTCGTGGACCGCGCCACCCGGCAGGCGGAGGAAGCGTACGGAAAGGTCGTGGTGCTGGGCGCCTCGAGTCTGGAATCCACCCGATTGCTGCTCAATTCGAAGAACGAACAGTATCCGAACGGGCTGGCCAACTCGAGTGGCGTGCTGGGGCACTACTTCTGCGAGCAGATCATGGCCGGAAGCATCATGGGCGTGGTGCCACAGCTTCGCGGCAACAAGAACCGCGGCGGTGACGCGCGGCCAGACGGCACAGGCATTTATATTCCCCGGTTCCGCAACCTGGGGGAAAAGCACCGCGACTTCATCCGCGGCTACGGGTTCGAAGGGGGCGGCGGCAGCGCCGAGTTTCCTGGCTTTGCGCGAAAGATTCCCGGCTTCGGGTCTCGGTTTAAGGAAGAGGTGAAAAAGAACTACGCGGCGGTCATCAGCATCGGCTCCTTCGGCGAGGTGCTGCCGCGCTATGAGAATTACGTAGAAATTGACCCGGAGGTGAAGGACGCCTGGGGAATTCCAGTCTTGAAATTCAACGTGGAGTGGGGGCCGAACGAGCTGGCGATGGCGAAAGACATGGTTGAGACCCAGCAGGAGATGTTCAAAGCGGCTGGGATCGAAGTCATGAGCGAGCGCACGGAACCCTTGCCGCCCGGATGGAGCATCCACGAGCAGGGTACGGCGCGGATGGGCAACGATCCGAAGAAGTCCGTCCTGAACCGATTCAATCAAGCTCATGACGTCCCGAACCTTTTTGTGGTGGACGGCTCCGCCTCCGTCAACGCCACGGAAAAAAACCCGACTCTGACGATTCTGGCGCTCTCTATGCGGGCGGCCGATTACGTGGCTGAAGAGACGCGGAGAGGAACTTTCGGATAATATCCAAAGGCATTCAGGTGGGCGCGCGAAGCTGTTCGTGCGAGGATCGAGCCCGCCTTTGGGAATATCGCTATGGAAATCAGGGAGAACACGAAGGTCAGCTTAGGGGCGGTGCTTGGCGAGATCTGCCAACGAGGCGAGGTCCCCGCGGCTGACCTGGCGGCGCGCCTCGGGGTGAAGGCCTCCGCGATTGAGGGCAAGTTGAAAGACCTGGAGAATCGAAAAGTGATCCGGTTTTCAAAAGGGCGAAAGACTGTTTCGCTCCGGCCGGATTTTGGCAGCTTAATGGGGATTGACATGGGAGCCAGCCACCTCCACTTTGCCCTGACGGACTTCAGTGGCGAGGTGCTGGAAGAAGCGAACCAGAAGATTCGCCCGGAGGACGGCCCTAAGCGTCTGATCGCCCAGATTAAACTCGAAATCCAACAACTGGCCGTGCGGCGAGGACGTAGCCGCCTGCGGGGGCTCGCCATCGGCGTGCCGAGCCCCGTAGATCCGCGGAGCGGCCTGGTGTCATTGGCGAATAATCTGCCAGGCTGGGTCAATGTGGATTTGAAGGGGGATTTGGAACGTGAATTTCGAGTCCCCGTGAAGCTTGAAAACGATGCCAACATGGCCGCCGTGGGCGAGCATTGGCGCGGCGTGGCTCAAGAGGCGGACAATTTTATTTTTATCGCGCTCGGCACCGGCATTGGTTCTGGGATCTTCGTGAACAGGCAACTCTACCGTGGACGGACCGGCGCTGCGGGTGAGCTTCACCGCTTACACGTGGAGTGGCCGAGGTGGAAGGAAGACTTTGGGGAGAATGGCTTCTTTGAGAGTCACGCTTCCGGACAAGGAATCGCTACGCTGGGCCGACGGCTAATGGGGTGCTCCGGCGCGGCTAAGAATCTGGCGGAAGAGCGCGATGCTTATTTTGTCTTTGATGCGTTCCGTCGCGGAAACCCGCAAGCGCGCCAAACGCTTGAAACCATCTTCACGATCTTGGCGACTGGAATAGCGAACGTCGTTGCCGTGCTCGATCCCGATCTGGTGGTGCTGGGGGGCGGCGTCACCAAGGGCGCTCCTGAGTTCATGCTTTCCACCGTCGAAACTGTCGCCCGGCGTATCCAACCCAATCTGCCCCCGGTCCGCCTGACCGCCCTCGACGATAAGGCGCAGACTCACGGGGCCATTTACTCCGCCACGACCGCCGCCTGCGAGGCCATCCTCGGCCGAAGGTCATGACGGCTTGCCAGGCGAAACACCGCGCCGCCCACCCCAATTCTCCCGAAAGGGAGAGACCGAGGGCTTCGGACAGCCCAACGGCAGACCAGATATCGAGGCTTCAAGAGCCCTAGCGAATTTAATTGGATGCCCTAGTGTTTTTATATTATTGCAATGTGACTCAGGTCACTCCAAGCTGCTAACCTGCCGTGTTGCGGGGTTGTGGGAGCGCCACCATGAACCGCAGCTCTTTGTCGGGTCTTCAGGTTTGAACGACTTTGCGCGGTCGCCACTGCCCGTGCTGCGGTGCGCGGGATTGCTCTGGCGGTGAGGGAGGTCTGAGCGGCTTCATGAGCGAAGCGGATTGGGCCGGCTCCAGAGCGGCCAAAGCAGGTTATTGAGCGACGACTTCCACGGGCGTATCCGAGGAAGGTCAGGATGGTGAACCGGATGAGAAGCGGCGTGAGGGTGGATCGCCTCTTGCTGATCGCAGTGCTCGTCCTCGCCGCTAACAGCGCCTATGTTGCGGCCTACGGCACCCCGACGCTCTTCTACGTCGTCAATGCTCTTTTGCACCCCGTGCTAGGGATTCTCGCCGGCATTCTCTTTATTATTTATTTGAGACGACATTCAGAGTTCTGGCAGGCGGGCTCCGGCAAGCTCTCGGTCTTACTGCTGGCGGTGGGGGCGATTTACGGAACGTTTTTGCTTTTCGTGGGCATGACGCGCCCGCACAGTTTGGCGCTTTACGTTCACGTTGGCTTCGCCATTGCGGGACTCTTCTTTGCGCTCGTTTGGCTTTGGGCGCGCGAGCGGGGCGCGCGCCAGCAAGACCAAGAGGCTGGGAAACCCATTCGGCGCGCTTGGCGATGGGCTGCGGTGGTGCTGCCCGCCTGCCTGATCTTCTACGCAGCCGCCGCGCTTGAGCATCACTTTTTCCCAAATCCGAACTATATCATTCGCAATCCATTGACCGCGCCTACCACGCCTTACCATGAAGGCGGCGGCCGCAACAGCCTGATGTTTCCGAGTTCCGCCGAAAGCGCCAATGGCAAAACCATTCCGGCGGAGTTCTTCCTGAATGCGAAGAGTTGCGAGCCGTGCCACAAAGACATTTACCGCCAATGGCACAGTTCAATGCATCACTACTCATCCTTCAATAACCAATGGTATCGCAAGGCCATCGAGTATATGCAGGACACCGTGGGGATCAAGCCGTCTATGTTGTGCGCGGGCTGCCACGATCAAGCAGTCGCGTTCACCGACATGATGCAGACGCATCCCATCCGACAAATTGAATTCACGCCGGAAGCCCAAGCGGGCCTCACCTGTGTCTCCTGCCACGCGATCGCGCGGGTTACCAGCACGATGGGGAACGGCAGCTACGTTCTGAAGTATCCTGCGCTCGACCGGCTGGTGACGAGCAAGTATTCCATCGTGCGCAAGATTGCCGACTATGCCATCGTGCTCGACCCCAAGCCGCACCGCCGCGTCTTTCTCAAGCCGTTTATGAGAAAACGCAGTGAAGTCGCCGAATTCTGCTCGCTCTGCCACAAGGTGCATCTGGATGTTCCCGACAATCATTACCGGTGGATTCGCGGCTTCGACGACTACGATCACTGGCAGGCCAGCGGCGTTTCAGGCAACAGCGCAAGATCGTTCTATTACCCGCCGGCGACGCTGACTTGCGTGAATTGCCATATGCCGCTGGTCCGCTCGCGCGATTATGGCAACATTCATGGGTACGTCAATTCCCACCGATTTGTGGCCGCGAACACGGCCGTTCCTACTTCTTACGGCGATAAACAGCAAGTCAAAGACGTGGAGAAGTTCCTAAAAGGCGCCGTCACGGTTGATCTATTCGCTATCGCGCAGGAGCCGAAAGGGGCATCGGAGCGTCCGGTGGCAGCGGGGCTGCTGGGTGGCACCCCGCAACTGTCCACCATGTTCGCCGTCGGCGAGGAATCTTCGCGTGGGCTCGAGGCCCAGCAGGTCACGGCCGTGCCTCCGGCCAAGCTGATGGCGCCCCTGAATCGAGGCGTCGCTTATCTCCGCCGAGGCGAAACCGCCCGGGTGGAGGTGGTCGTGCGCACCCGGCGGGTAGGGCATTTCTTCCCCGGAGGAACCATTGACGCCTTCGATTGCTGGGTGGAACTGAAGGCGGTGGACGACAAGGGGCATATCATTTACTGGAGCGGCGAGGTGGCTGACGACGGCCGAGGGCCGGTCGATCCAGGAGCGGATTTCTACCAATCGGTCGGGCTCGACGCAGGCGGCCATCTGATCAACAAGCGCAATGCCTGGACCGAGCACGCCCTCGTTTACGTGCACGTGATTCCGCCGGGCGCGGCGGACACGGTCCATTTTCGGGTGAAGATCCCGAAAGATTGCGGCAACAAAATCACTTTTACCGCCAAGCTGAATTACCGCAAATTCGATTGGTGGTTCACTCAATGGGCGTTTGCGGGCGTCAGGGATCCTTATCAAAAGAATCGGCAGACGACGCCCTATTCCGATAATACGCGCTGGATTTTCGACGGAAATCTCTCTAAAGTCTCGGCCAAGTACAAGAAAATTCCCAACGTTCCAATCGTGGTGATGTCCAGGGCGACGGCGACCGTTCCGGTGTTGCCGGCATCGGATCAACCCTTCCAGCAGAATATCAAGCTGCTGCCTCAAGACCTTTATCGCTGGAACGACTACGGCATTGGATTGCTCCTTCAAGGCGACTTGAAAGGCGCGGCGCGAGCCTTCAAGCTCGTCACCCAAATCAATCCCAAATATGCCGACGGCTGGGTGAACGTTGCGCGCGCGCTCGTTCAGGAGGGCAACGTGGATAGCGCCATTCCGTATCTCAAGACGGCTCTCGGGTTGAACCCTCGATTAGCCAGCGCCTATTACTTTATGGGGCAGGTCTATCAGACAAAGGGAAAGTATCGGCAGGCTTACGCCGAATTCGCCAAGGCCGCCACCCTGCATCCGCAGGATCGCGTGGTAAGGAACGCGATGGGCCGCATCCTTTTCCTGGAGCGGAAGTACGCTCAGGCCGTCCAACAATTTCAGCGCACTCTCAGCATCGATCCAGAAAATCTCGGCGCCCACTATAACTTGATGCTCTGCTATCGCGGCCTCCGGGAAAACGCCAAATCGGCTCGCGAGGAGAAGCTGTTCTTGCGTTTCAAGGCCGATGAGGCGGCGGAGTCGATTACCGGCCCTTATGAGCGCAGCCACCCCGATGACGATATCGAAGCCCAGCCGATCCACGAACACGTCTCGATCAACGAGGAGAATCCCAAGCAGATGGAGTTTTTCTGGAATTATGGCCAGCGGTGGAATTGGCTGCCGGGAAAACTGGGCGACGAACAAGAAGAGGCTTTGGCGCGCGAGGCAAAAGGCGGAAGTTACGGCTACCTTGCGGCCATGCGGAAGGCAAAACTCAAGCTGCGGGCCGCGCATAAAGTCATGGTGCCGGAAAATGTTCAGGCGCGGACTCCGCCCAAGCTTGTCGTTCAGGCGGGAGCGTCTCCGTAAACCCAAAGCGTTGTCGGATGGCGATCGAGGACCGCGGCTCGCCGCGGTTTTCCCCCCGAGCAGAATGAATCCTCCGGAAAGAAGGGTTAGTAACCATCCATGAGGAGTTCCTTTTCACGCCGTGATCTCCTGAAGGGCATTGCGGCTGTGGTGGGCGTGGCGCAGGGCATGACGCCTCGACGTTGGATGGCCGCTCCGGTGCCTGAGCGGCGTTACGTGAATATCGCGCCGCGCGCGGGAATCCACTTTGTTCATAACAACGGCGCATTTGGTGACAAGTATCTTCCCGAGACGATGGGGTCAGGGTGTGCGTTCATTGATTACAACAACGACGGCAATCCGGACGTTCTTCTGATCAATGGAACGGATTTCCCCGGCCACGTCCGCCATCCGACGACGATGCGGCTTTACCGTAACAACGGCAACGGGAGCTTTACGGACGTGACGGCCGGCGCTCACTTGAATGTCCCGATGTACGGTATGGGCGTAGCCGTCGGAGATTACGACAACGATGGCTGGGATGACATTTATGTGACCGCCCTCGGTGAAGCGCGCCTCTACCACAACGAGCACGACGGAACGTTCCAAGACGTCACTCAGACGGCCGGCGTGAACAACACTGGCTTTGGCGCTAGCGCCGCCTGGTTCGATTACGACCGCGATGGGAAGCTGGATTTGTTTGTCTGCAATTATGTCCAGTGGTCGGAGAAAACGGATATTTACTGCTCGCTCGATGGCCGTCACAAGTCTTATTGCACCCCCGAGGACTATAAAGGGGAGAGTTGCCGCCTGTTTCACAACCTGGGCAATGGGCGCTTCGAGGACGTCACTGAGCAAGCCGGCATTTATGACCCGACGGGGAAAAACCTTGGTGTGGCGATCATTGATTACAACATGGACGGGTGGCCGGACATTGCGGTGTCCGACGACACGGAGCCCAATAAGCTTTACCGCAACAACCACAACGGGACTTTTACCCAGGTTTCCGTCCAGGCCGGGATCGCCTATGACGAAAATGGCGTCGCGCGCGGCGCCATGGGCATTGACGTGGCCGACTTCGACCAATCAGGCTACCCCAGCATTGCCATCGGGAATTTCTCGAATGAGATGCTGGGTCTTTACCAAAACCAGGGACACGGTTTCTTTATTGACGTTGCTCCGCAATCGGCGATCGGCCAGGACAGCCGGTTGGCCCTGACGTTCGGCCTTTTCTTTTACGACTATGACCTCGACGGCCTCCCGGACCTTTTCGCCGCCAATGGCCACATTGAGCCTGACATCGCGCGCATCCAGCCGCAGGTCACCTACGCGGAACTGCCGTTGTTGTTTCACAATGAAGGGCACGGACGCTTTCAACAAGTCGGCCGCCAAGCCGGCTTTACGCAGAAGCTGGTCGGCCGAGGGGCTGCTTACGCTGACATCAACAATGACGGCTATTTGGATGTCCTCCTAACCACCAACAACGGTCCTGCTTACCTGTTTGAGAACACGGGACCGGATACTGCGAACGCAATCCGCATCCACACGGTGGGCACGCGATCAAACCGCGATGGGATTGGGGCGGTAGTGCGCGTGCATGCGGCGAACGGAGCGAACTGGCAGACGGTGCATTCGGGTTCCAGCTATTGCTCGCAAAGCGAGCTGACGCTGACTTTTGGGCTAGGCCCGGCTCGGGAGGCTAACCGGGTTGAAATCCAATGGCCGAGCGGTCAGCATGACTCGCTCAGAGGTCTTAAAGCCAACGCAACCTACACGATTCAGGAAGGCGGCAAGATTCTCAAGGCTCGTCCCTTCCGCCGCGCTTGATCGTCGGTTTTTGCGCGCCATGAGCGGCTTCTCCGCTGATCGCCCCGACCAGGACATCCTGTTCCCCGTTTCATGGGCGGGTTCTGCTAGAATTATCGCTTCATGACGTTTGCATCCAGGCAAGCTCTTCTGCTGATTCTGTTCCGCACGTCGCGCAGTATCGCCGCCGGCATGATCATGCTGGCCTTCCCTTATCTGGTCTTGAGGGTGCTCCACTATGGCCCGGTAAAGCTGGGCCTCATTTATTCCGTGGCGGCTATTGCCACGGCAGTCTTAGGGCTGCTTTTCGGTTTTCTTGCGGATACCTGGGGCCGCAAGCGGACGCTGGTGATCGTGGGCATCTTGTTGCCCGTCAGCTCGGCGCTGGTCTATCTTTCCCAGCACCTCGCCGTTCTCTTTTTGGCGGGCATTCTGGGAGGGTACTCCGCGACCGGATCGCTGATGGGCGGCGGCGTAGGCGGAGCCGCGCAGCCGATCCAAAGCGCGATCATTGCCGACCTCTCGACACTCGAAAACCGGACTAAATACTTCTCCGTTCTGACCTTTTTGAGCGGAATATTTGCCGCCCTCGGAGCTTTGTTGGCAAAGTTCTTTAGTATGGATGCGATTTTTTTGGTTGCGACCTTGATCGCGCTGGCTGGCCTGGTTTTTCTCTGGCCACTGAAAACTTCCAACGTTCGCGGCGAACTGCGGCGTTTGGATAGCAAATTTACCATCGGAAAATTCACGATTACGGGCACCCTGAATGGTTTCACGCAGGGATTGATCGTGCCTTTCCTGATCCCATTTTTCGTCATTGTGTTCCACATTCCGAGATCGCGGATGGCGGTTGACGCATTCTGGAGCGGGGGCTTGGCGGCCGTGGCGATCTTGGCCGCGCCTTGGCTGGAGCGGCGGATGGGATTTCTTAGAAGCATGGTCTTCACGCGCGGGATCGGCGCCGCGCTGCTGGTCCTCCTTCCGTTCATCCACTACCTCGCCTTGGCCTTGGCCATCTATATTTTGACGCCGGCCCTGCGCATCATGGCGCTTCCCGTGCAGCAGACTGCGCTGACCGAAATGGTGGGTCAAACGGAGACCGGCAGGGCTCTAGGCATTAACCAAGTGGCGCGGCTGGCCTCTTCGGCAGGGGCGATTGCGCTGACCGGAACCCTGTTCGAGGCTTCAGAAATTGCCGTGCCCTTTATGCTGTATGCCGGGTTCATGGCGGCCAACCTGCTGCTTTACGTCTATTTTTTCCGCACTAATCCCATTGATGACCGGGCTCGCGTCTGACTCAGCTTTTCTTTACGGCGTGCCGCGGAAGATTACTCTGCGCGGAGCACTGTCTCGGCAATCCAAAATTTGCCAGGTTCGATGCCGGCGCGCGTCGCCAGTTCATTGGCCAGCAGTTGAATGATCAGCGTGTCCACCAGTGTTCCCAGGCCGAGACTGATGGGCTCGGCTCGAATCAGGCGCAGGTTGGGCGCGGCTTCGACGGCACGATCGGCGATCAAAAGCACACGGCCCCCGTGGGCTCGGATGTCCTGTGCAAGACGGAGGAGCAGATCGGAGGGCCGAGCGCCGGTTTTACCGGGCGATTGGTTGTTGTGGGCAAAGAGGACGTAGCGGTGGTCGGGATGGATAATTTCAATTGGCCCGTGGCGGAATTGCCCTGCGCTCATCGGTTCAGCCGCTAGACGAACCACTTCCTTGAGAGTCAAGGCTCCCTGGTAAGCCGAACAGAGGTCCGCGCCGCGCGCCATTAAAACGACATAGGGCGGATGATTGAAGAATTCGACGACAGGCGGCAGCAGGTTGTTCCGAGTCTCGATGATCCGTTCCTGAGCCTCAATGGCGCGGATCAGTGTTTGGGTTAGTGGCGCATGGTTCTTCCTCGCCAGGGCGAAAGCCAAATACATCAAAACTGCAACGGCATTGGTATAAGTCTTAGTGCTCACCGTGGCTTGCCCGCCGGCCATCATCGGCAACAACAAATCGGCGCGCCGCGCGAGCGCGCTTCGCTCGACGTTGCACACCGCCACCAGCGGCACTTTTTTGGGAATCCGCCCGATCAGGTTGACGACCTCGGCCGTCTCGCCGGATTGCGAAACCACCACGAGCACTGTGCTCCGGCTCAGTATCTTCACGTGCTGGTGCAGCAGCTCGGCCGTCTCCCAAAGGATGGCACGGATGCCGACCCCGGTCAGGAACGCCTGCGCAGGATAGGCAGCATTAAGGGATGAACCCATCCCTGTAATGATCACGGCTGCCGGCTTAGGCGCGGCGAGGCTTTTGAGCTTTCGCAAGGAAATTGCGCCTGGACTCGTGTAGTACTTTCGAGCCATCGAAAGGGCGGCCGGCTGCTGCACAATCTCGTCCAGGAGGGAAGGCATCTTTGAACCGCTTAAACCTCAGCTTTGACCGACGCACTCACGTTTTAGGATGCCCCCGGGCCAAAGGGCTCGCTCGCCGGTCTGCGCTGAGATTGTAACACTTTCTTGGGGATGCTGAATTTGTGCCCTGCGCGCGGATAAGGAGGGGCAGCTCAGAAAGATGCGATTGGCTCAGGAGGAAACGTGAGGGCCGGACCGAAGTCCGGCCCTCGACGGTCTAGACGGAAACGACGTTGGCGGCTTGGAAGCCCTTGGGACCCTTGACGACTTCGAATTCCACCGTCGCGCCTTCTTGCAGGTTACGGTATCCGTCACCCTGAATAGCGGTGTAGTGGACGAAAACGTCTTCGCCACTCTGGCGCTGGATGAACCCGTAGCCTTTCGCGGCGTTAAACCACTTGACGGTGCCTTGTTCTCGATTGTTACTCACGTTTACTTCTACTCCTTATTTGTGATGCTGTCTGTTCGCTACCTTCTCCCACGGGCTGAAGAACACAAAATCCGCACCCTCTTGCGCGCGGCCTTTGGGCACAACTCAAGGGAACTCAAGGGCGACAAACGCGAATATATTATGCCACAACTTGAAGGCTGGAGATTTCTTTTTTACGGGAAGGTGGATAACAGGCGTCGGTGGCCGAACATCGCCCGCTTTCAGTCGAGGGCAGAAGAAGGCCGCCGGTTATTCGCCGATGAGGCAGGCCTCCTCGATAAGGATGGCATGCACCTCGCGTGGGCCATGCACCCCGCGAATCAGGATCTGCTCGATGTCCGCGGTACGGCTGGTGCCGGTGACGAAGACTGCCGAACGAGCCGGGCCTGGCTGACCCGGGACAGTTGAAACCGGCAGCCGGCTGAGTACGTCCTCCAGCGTGGCGCGTAGTTGATTTCGCTGGTAGAGGGCGATGTGGACGGGTGGAGCGAGTGAGACGAGCTGCGCGCCCTCCGTTTGGCTCGTCAGAACCAAGCTCCCAGATTCCGCAAGAACAAAGCTGACTCCGGTGATCCCTACGTCGGCAGCAAAGCATTGCTGACGGAAGCGGCCTTCTTCTTCCATAGAACTGCCGGACCACCTGGCCGCGCTCTTCCCCCAGCTCGCGCATTTTTCCCTTAGCTTCGTTTGACCGAGGATCGGATTTTTAGAAAGAACCACTTGCGTGGCGGCATGGGCATCGAGAATAGACAGGAGAATGTGGTCCAGCTCAGTGGAACTGCCTGCTCGAAAGGTCCTTCCTCCGACCGTCTGGAGTTCAGCTTCGAACCTTGCGAGCAGTTCGTTGGCGGCGGTAGGTGGACTAACCATCCCTGCGTCGCCGGATACACTTGGCGCAGTCGGAGGCGGACTTTCGGGGTTTCGACCCAGGGCCTTTTGAATTTTAGCCAGCATATTCTCCTGGTTAGACACAATCACCTGCCTATGTGGATTACCATCTCCTTTGGATTCTACCACTTCCGTCATAATCAAGCAAAGCGTCATTGGCCTGAAAGAACTTGCCGATTCGAGGAGGTTGTGATAAGTTTTGCGCAACCTTCAGGTCCTTTGGATCATCTGAAGCAAAGGGTAGATCAGGCGGTCTCCCAACATGAAGTGGCGAAAGGGTTTTCTATGGCGATTAGTGCGAAGTCTCAAAAGAACGTTTATCGGTCCATCCTGCTGAAGAAGCGGCAGGAGATTATTGATTACGCGCGGCGATGGCCAGAGGCCTTGGCCCTGAGCGTTCAGTCGCCCGACGATGTCGAGGTGGCCGTGGGCACCCTTGCCCAGCATGTGACAGCGGCCGCTACCGACCTTCGCAGCCGCGAACTTCGTGAGATAGACAATGCTCTCCAGCGGATTGCCGGGGGTACCTACGGCGAGTGCGAGGCCTGCGGTGAGCCAATTTCTCCGGCGCGTCTGAAGGCCCTCCCTTGGGCGCGTTTTTGCCTTTCCTGCCAGGAAAAGCAGTCCAGAAACTAAACCCGCTAATGTTCTCGCGTTAGTCGGCCGCGTGCAGCCGGGCGGCGTGGCTCAGCCACCCAGCCCAGGCTCACGGGGCTAATCCTGTCTGCGGCCCTCAGTCGTGTACACTGACTCTCCCTCCGCGGAGCGAGGGAATAGCCCGCTCATTTTACTTTGTTGTTGAACCGACCATTTTCGAGTAGATTTCCTAGTTCCATCCCAGTTTTTCAGGCCGGGCTCATGGCCGACGGTCCGGCGCGCGGCATTCGGCTTTGAGGAGCAAGCATGAAAATCACAGCAGTTGAGCCATGGGTACTGGGGGCCAGCTGGCGAAACTTGATCTTTCTTACGGTAAAAACCGACGAGGGCTTAGTGGGAATTGGCGAGTGTACTCTTCAGAACCGCGAGGAGGGGGTCCTGGGATACCTTCAGGGCGCCGTCCGCCGGCACGTTATTGGCTCAGATCCGTTTAACATTGAAGACCTCTGGATGCGGATGTACCGGAACGAGTTTTGGCGCAACGGCCCCATCTCGACGACGGTTATCAGCGGCATTGAGATCGCCTGCTGGGATATTGTGGGCAAGGCTTGCGGCCAACCCGTTTGGAAAATTTTGGGCGGCCGATGCCACGAAAAGGTCAAAGCCTATGCCAATGCCTGGTACACCGTTGAGCGTCGGCCGGAGGAATTTGCTCAGCAGGTGAAAGTGGTGCTCGCCAAAGGGTACAAGGCCCTTAAGGTAGATCCTTTCGGGCCGGGCTCGCTCGAGCTTTCCCGTGAGGAAAAAGTACGATCGGTCGAGTTGGTGGCGGCGATTCGCGAGGCTGTCGGGCCAGAGGTCGAGATTTTCATCGAAATGCACGGGCGCTTCAGCGCCGCCACGGCCATCGAGCTGGCACGAATGCTGGAGCCTAGTCGGCCCGGTTGGATCGAGGAGCCATGCCCGCCGGAGGACATCCCGTCCCTTCGCAAGGTGGCCGATCAGGTTCGAATCCCCGTCGCGACGGGAGAACGTTACTTCACCCGTTACGGTTTTCGCGAGGTGATCGAGTCGAGCGCCCCCGACATCATCCAAGCAGATCCCATCCACGCGGGCGGCATCCTGGAGATGAAGAAAATAGCCGCCCTGGCGGATATTCGCTCCATGCTGATGGCGCCGCACAATTCCAACGGCCCCGTTTGCACGGCCGCCTGCGTCCATTTTGATTTTTGCACCACCAACGTCAAGGTGCAGGAATGCTTTGACGACTTCTCCGAGTCGTGGGTGGTGGAGGCTGTGCCCGGCACGCCGAGGCCACGCGACGGTTATTTCTACCCGCCGGAAAAACCCGGCTTGGGCGTGGAGCTCAACGAGGAACTCATCAAAGAGCATCCTTATAAAGAGGGATTTTTTAATATGTGGGAGTCCAACTGGCATATGCGCCAATTTACAAAGGGTTGAGCCTCCTCGACCGTTTTTGTCCGCAGCTTGACCTATGCCCGAAGGGCGCGTGCGGGCGGTTTGGACTCTCGACAAGGAAGGGGCAAAAAATGAATTCATCTCGGCGACGCTTCCTCAAGTCCAGTTTGGTTGCGCCCTGGGCCGCGACGCTCGGCGGGAGAGGCATGGAGCTATGGGGCCTCCCGGTGCCATCGCCTGGCCCGGTGAACTTCCAGAATCCAGACATCATCCGTTACGATTCGCATTGCTTCACGATCAACGGAAAGGACACCATCATTCACAGTGGATCGTTCCATTACTGCCGGTGCCCGCAAGAACTTTGGCGTGACCGCTTGATCAAGTTCAAGCGCGCTGGTTTTAACGCCGTGATGACCTATATCATTTGGAACTACCACGAGCCGGTGGAGGGCCAGTGCGACTTGAGTTCGCTCGAAGCCTACATTGGCCTGGTTAAGGAAATGGGCCTTTGGCTGATTGCCCGGCCCGGCCCTTACGTTTGCGCGGAATGGGATGACGGCGGATTTCCGCATTGGGTCGCCGCCATGCGATTTCCCTTGCGCAGCGACCACCCCGAAAGCATTAAGACATCCCAGCATTGGTTCAGCGAAGTTCTGCCGGTCATCCGCCGCCATCAGATCACGCACGGCGGTCCCATTATCACGATGCAGATCGAGAATGAATACGACTACTGGCAGGGAGTCTCGGATGCCGAAAAACGCGCTTACATCACGGCGCTGGCGGAAATGGCCTGGAACGCCGGCATTGATATTCCGCTCTTCACCTGCTGGACGCGGCAGGCGAGAGAAAATAATTATCCCGTCATGGCTCAGATTATGGACTCCTGCAATTTTTATCCTCGCTGGAACATCCTCCCCTCGGTTGCCGAACGGCTCCAAAAGCTTCGCCGTCAGGAACCGGACTCTCCGCTCCAGGTTACCGAACTTCAAGGCGGCTGGTTCAGCAAATTTGGCGGCAAGCTTTCCGTGGACCAGGGCGGCATCAACGCTGCCCAGCTCAACCTGTTGACCAAGACGGTGCTCGAGCAGGGAGTGACTTCTTACAATTACTACATGGGCTTCGGAGGGACGAACTTCGATTGGGCCGCCAAGAACATCACAACGACCTATGACTACGCCGCCCCGATTCGGGAACCTGGAGGCTTATGGGAAAAGTATTACGCGGCGCGGGGCATTTGCGAGTTTCTGAACCTCCACGGCAGCGTGCTGACCCGAGCTGAAGCGGTCACGGAGGGATGCTCCTCCACGAATGCCGCTGTCAGCGTCAGCCTGCGCATGAGCGGGAAAAGTGCTGTTGCGTTTGTGCGAGAGAACGCCAACGCCGAGCAGACCTACAAGATGACTTTCCCCGACCCGGCCAGCCCCACGCATCGCGCCATTCAGGTTCCACGCGAGGGCGAGCTCACGTTGGGGCCGCGGGAAATGAAGATGATTCCGGTTCAGGTTCCACTCGGCGGCGGTATCCTTCGGTATTCGACCGCGGAGGTCATCGCGCATGGCTCGAATTTCGGCCGTGATTTCCTGATCGTTTATGACGATCCCGGCCGGGTCGCAGAGATCGCGCTCGCCACCCATCAGGAGCCGCAGGTCGAGGGCGATGCCATCTACCAATATTGGGACAAAGAGTACGACTCGCTAGTGCTGGGCGTTCGCGTCGAGAGCCGCGAGAAGTTTCTGTATATCAACCGTCGCCTGCTGCTGGTGGTCGCTCCGCGCGCGCGAGCTCTGCGCACCTGGTCTCCTCAATTTTCAACCCGCCCGGTTGCGGCCGCCGCAGGACGAAGGCCGGAGCCGATGGATGTCCCCTTCATCACCGATGCTGCGCTATTGGCCGATCATGCGACCGAGAAGAACAGTATTCGGGCCGACCTTGATTTTCCGCCCGGCGGCCACGAGCTGACGGTCCTTCTGCCACCCCTCCCTGTCAAGTGTCGCGTGGACGGCGTCGAGTCCGATTTCAAATATGACCGGCACTGGCGAACCGCCCGTCTCAACCTCACCACGCCATCCGTCCCATTGAGTGGTTTAGACATTTCCTCCGCTCAGTTCTGGGTTGAGCGCTTCGATCCCCAGGTTGGACAGTGGGAGAAAAGTTCTCTCAGAACGCTGGATGGGACGGGACCCGTTCCTTATGGCTACGTAAAATATCGCGCCACGTTCCTCTCCGCCGCCCCCTCTGAAAAACTTTTCATCACCAGTTACGCTGAAGATGCCAAGAAAGTTTTTGTGAACGGAGAATTCATCTCGGAGCTTTCGAACTCAGAAACATCCGCCGAAGCGCCGCTGGGTAGCAATTTTAATCAGGCGGCGAGCAGCCTCATTGAAATTTCTTATGAAGCCTTCGGGACGCCCAATTTCGGATCCAAACTGGGCGAACTGAAGGGAATTAAGTCAGTTAAAATCGGCTCGGCTCCGCACAGCGCTCGGCCGATGGAGGGCTGGACGCTGGCTCGTTTCCTGGCGCTCGCCGAGCAGCACGGGCTCAATCCTGAGTCTCCCGCCGTAAGCTGGGAAGCCGCCACGCTCGGTGCGGCGTCGGGCAAGCCGAGTTTTGTCCCGGCCTATGCGTGGTGCCGGACGGAGTTTCAGCTTGAACAGCTTCCCGAGGGGTGGTTCGCGCCGTATCGCGCCACCCTGGAAGCCGATTGCGATGCGCTGCTCTACTTGAACGGAAAATTCGTGGGCCGCTATGTGACCATTGGGCCGCAAAAGGATTTCTATCTCCCGGAGCCTTTCCTGAATTTTGGTGGCCGGAACGAGCTGACCATTTTGCTTGCCTACACGGGAGCCCTCCGT
>JAKAWO010000321.1 GCA_021827255.1 Acidobacteriota bacterium
TCCCCGATCGATCGCCCAGATCCCGCGCCCCTGGGTGGGGGCTCGAATCCGGTCTGCCCCTTCCAGAATTTCCGCGTTCTCACTCACAAAATCTCTCGCCTGCGCGGAGAATAATTTCTGGTAGAGCAAGTGTTCCGCCGCCAGGGTAGGACCGAAGCGCTCGCCCACCGCCCCGCTGTACTTCTCCCGCACCAGCCCGAGAACGTGCCGCCGAAACTTCTCCGCGTAGGCTCGGTTCGACCGCTGCCCCGCGCTGCGATGCTTCAGTCCCTTGGCCCCCTCCTCCCCGTAGCGCTTCCACAACCGCTTCGTCTGCCGATAACCCAACCGCATCAGCGCCGCCGCGTCCACTAACCGCAACTGCCGGCTCTTCACCCGCCCCAGCACCTCCACCCGCTCCAACTCCCTCTGGCTCATTTCTGTTCTCCCCAATTGGACCTCCTCTCGGAGATCCCATTAGGGGACATTCCTATCGAGGACAAAAGGGGACATTATCATCGAGGCACAACAGACGGTCCCTTAACCCGCCTTCGCTGGACAACAGGGCGCTGGCGTTGCGAGGCGGCCCGTAACAAGGTAAAATCCCCGGCATGAAAACCACAAAGTTTGCCCTCTTGATTGCGGTTCAAATTTTGCTGCTCGCCGGCTTTGCCGCGGGCCAAGTTGAAACAAAGATTGAACGCCTCGACCCCGCCCTCAACGCGATTGTGCCGCGCCATGCAAAGCTGGTTCGAGAGATCACCGGCTTTAATTGGACGGAAGGCCCGGTTTGGACGCCGTCCGGCTCCCTGTTCTTCGCCGACATCCGCAACAACCGGATCATGGAGTGGACGCCCGGCTCGCCAGCCACGGTGTTCATGCATCCGAGCGGTTATCTTGGCAAGAAGCCTTATACGGGTCCGGAATCCGGATCGAATGGCATGACGCTCGATCCGCGCGGGCGACTGACGGTGGCTGGGCACGCGCAACGCGACGTGTGGCGGCTGGAATCGCTTAGCCCGCACGCCACGCGCACCATCCTTGCCAACAGATATCACGGCAAGCGGCTGAACAGCCCGAACGACTTGGTCTATGGGCCGCACGGGGCGCTTTACTTCACCGATCCCCCCTACGGTTTGCCCACGCAGAGCGATCACGACCCGCTCAAGGAATTGCGCGTCAATGGCGTCTATCGCATTTTGGATGCGGTGTCGCATCCGGCAGGCGCGCCGCCCGACGAGCGCAAGCTGCAACTTCTCATTTCCAACCTCACGCGGCCAAACGGCATCGCATTTTCCCCGCACATGCGCTATCTCTATGTTGATAACTCGAGTCCGAAAAAACTCTGGCTGCGCTATCCGGTACGGGCCGACGGCACGTTGGGACCGGCGACCATCTTCTTCGACGCGACCTCCGACACGCGGCCGGGTGATCCCGACGGCATGAAAGTGGACGTGAAGGGAAACATCTACAGCGCGGGTCCCGGAGGCGTTTGGATTTTCTCGCCTCAAGGCAAACACCTGGGGACGATCCGGGTGCCTGAACGTATGGGCAACCTAGCTTGGGGCGGCCGGGACTACCGCACACTCTACATTGCCGCCGACACCAGCATTTATAGCATCCGGCTCAAAATTCCTGGGGTAAAGCCGTAATTCGCACCGCGCCCGCGTGGCAGACCGACATGCGTTGCGCGGGGAATCGCCGGCGAATTAACTCACAAGCCCCGCCGCGCGCTCGTCAAAGGGCCCGTCTATTGCTGCGGCTGAGCTTGCTCCTGGGGTTGGGCCTGAGCCTGCACGGGAACGGCGGCCTGCGTCGGCTGATATCGCGTCAGATAGGGAAACAGCGCCGTAACTTCAAACGGCATTTTGTCCTTTGGGGAAACGAGCGGGAGTGGCTTGGCCTTTACCAGGGAAACCTGATCGTCCCAGGCGTTGAGCTTAATACGCGAACCCAAAGGCAGCGCGGCAATCTGGTGGAGGTTGGCAGGTTGGAGCGCTGGCGCCCGCATCATCAAGGCAGCCATACGGAGCTGATGGTTGCGTTCCAGCAGGCGGTTGCCAAGGTGAGCGCCCAGAAGGGCCGGAGTATAGGGCGCGGTCTCCGCCAGCGCCTTGAGGAACAATCCGGCGCTGGCAAGCTGGTTCTTGTAAGGCGAGTTCATCAGTAACGTGAGCGCTCGCTGGTCGGCGGCTGCTTCGTCGGCGGCGCTGTGAGTCAGGTCAAGCGTTTCCAGTAGCTTATCGTCAGGAACCATCATGCGGTCGTCAAAGGCGTACTTCGTGCTGATGTTGTCGCCGTTCATGATGTGGCCAAGCTCGTGCGCCAGCATCATGGCGAGGCACGCCTCATTCGGAAGGACATCAATCAAGCCGCGGCTGATCAGGATGGTGTCGCCGACGGTAAGGGTCTCAAAGGGATAGGTGAGCAGCACGCGGCAATGGATCGGCGGAAGCGTGTCGAGATGGTTGGTGATGATGAGATTGTTCACGACGGTATCGAGCACTTTGTCCACGGGCCCGGGCGGAGCCACCAATCCAGCTTTCTGGAGCCGCTCCAGGACGTTCTCGGCCGCTTCGTCCAACCACATGCGCTGGCTGGCCAGCGGAGAATAATCGTGCGCGGCTTGCGGACTCTCGTCCACCGCCGACTTCGATTCCACCATCAGGCGGGTTAACTCTTCCTCCGGATTGGTGCTTTTCAGGTCATACCCCCAGAAGCGGGTTTGGGCTCGAAAACCACGGCCCGGCGCGCCAAACCTGCCGAGGTCCGTCTCCTCGCTGTAAATGTAAACGGGCAACCAGACTCCCGGTTGCAAATTTTCCCGCCAACTGTCGAAGTGCAGTCCGAAACGCGCATGGGGGCCGTAACTGCCGTTGAAGCGAACGATGTTGTCGCCGCGGTCTTCCACCCAGATGCGGCCCTTGAAAAGCCCCTTGCCAGCCCGCTTGAGAGGCGTTACATCAAAAACCAGGCAGCGGACATCTCCCAGAAATTCGCGGCGCACGAAAGTGAATTTATAGTGTTGACGGTCAAAGTGCCGAGTATCCACGAAAAGCGGCAAGCCAAACACGTTGGTCTGAAATTGAATCTGCGTCAAGTGCTTGAATTCGTTGTAAAGCAGCGCGTCCTGGAGGATGCGGCTGGCCAGCGAAGGCTGCGGCAGCAGCGTCTGCTCCACGATGCGTTTTCGCGTCACGACTCGCCCGAGGAAGTAGGCGTCGCGGATGACCTGCGGCCCAAAAGTTTGGTCGTTCCGATCGCGCCGGAATTCCTGAATGTAGGTTTCAACTCGCGGCGTGTAAACGGCAAAGGATCGTACCAGGTGATTCTCGTTAGCCGTGAAGCGGTTCC
>JAKAWO010000322.1 GCA_021827255.1 Acidobacteriota bacterium
CGAGCGCCTCGATTCCATTGTCCGCCAACTCGAAGACGCCGGCCTACCGCTCGAAAGGGCATTGCTGCTCTACGAAGAGGGCATGAAACTTTCCGCCGTCTGCCATCAGCAGCTCGATGAGGCCGAAGGGCGGGTGCAGGTGCTGATCAAAAAGGCCGGTGGCAAGACCGTCGCCGAGCCTTTCGAGGGTGATGGGAAGGGATCGGATTCCGAGTGAGCGCGACCGTGCAAGTCCGCCCATCCCTGGACGATCTGCGGACCCTCGTGGATCGAGACCTTGATTACCTGCTGCCCGCCTCGAACGTCTATCCGGAGTCCATCCACCGCGCCATGCGGCATTCGATTTTCGCCGGGGGCAAGCGCCTGCGGCCCATCCTCTGCATTGAGTCAGGCGGCCTTCTGGGCGCCCCGATCGGCCTCCTGGCGCGGGTCGGCGCCGCCTTGGAGATGATTCACACCTATTCGCTGATTCACGACGACTTGCCAGCCCTCGACAACGACGATCTCCGTCGGGGCAAGCCCACCTGCCATGTGGTCTTCGGCGAGGCCATCGCCATCCTGGCCGGAGATGCTCTGCTGACCTTGGCCTTCCGGGTGCTCTCCGAGCTTCAAGGAGCGCCGCCTGAGCGTCTAGTCCAAATTATCCGGGAACTGGCCAGCGCCATCGGGACGCCCGAAGGCATGATTGCCGGCCAAGTAGCGGATTTGGAGCCCCGTCGGCAACCCGTCACGCCGCATGTGCTCGAATTCATCCACCGCGCCAAGACCGGGGGGCTGTTGCGGGCGTCCGTCCGCTCTGGGGCGCTGGCGGCTAATCCGAATGGGGAGGACCTGTCCCGCTTGACCACCTACGGAGAAAAAGTGGGTCTCGCGTTCCAGATTGCCGACGATCTTCTCGACGTCTTGGGAACCAGCGCCCAACTCGGCAAGACGGCTGGCAAGGACAAACGCCAGAGCAAGGCGACCTACCCCTCCCTTTACGGCATCGAAGAATCGCGGCGTATCGCCCGACAACTGGTGGATGAAGCCTGCGCCGCGCTCGACCCTTTCGCGGCGCGCGGCGATCCGCTCCGCGAAATTGCTCGCCTTCTTATCGAAAGGACCGCTTAATGGAATACCGCTTCTTGCCGCGCATTGATTCCCCCGCCGACCTCAAGAAAATTCCCCGTGAGGATTTGCCACGCGTCGCCGAGGAACTGCGCGACTATCTGATCTCCGTGGTTTCCAAGGTGGGCGGGCACTTGGCATCAAGTTTGGGCGCCGTCGAGCTGACCTTGGCCCTGCACTACCTCTTCGACACTCCCAAGGACAAGATCGTTTGGGACGTGGGCCATCAAACTTACGGACACAAGGTTCTGACGGGGCGACGCGATCGGCTGCCTACCATCCGCCAATACGGCGGGCTTTCCGGCTTCCCGGTCCGCGACGAAAGCCCCTACGACACCTTCAACGTCGCGCACGCCGGAACGGCCATTTCCGGGGCGCTGGGCATGGCGGCGGCGCGCGACCTGAAGGGCGAAGACTTTTATATCGTCGCGGTCGTCGGCGACGCCGGTTTGACGGCAGGGGTTGAACTTGAAGGCGTCAACAACCTCGGCACCCTTCAGAAAAAAGTCCTCGTCATCCTCAATGACAATGAGATGTCCATTTCCCCTAACGTGGGCGCCATCGCCGGCTACCTGAACCGCATCGTTCACGGCCAGGCCTATCATCGCTTGAGAGAAGAAGTGGAAAAGATGATGCTGGCGGTGCCTCGCCTCGGCCCGCGCCTGCTCAGGCTTTCCAAGAATATTGTGGAGTCCGCCAAAGCAGTGCTGATTCCGGGCTTGGTGTTTGAAGAGCTTGGGTTCGATTACACGGGCCCGGTCAATGGGCACAGCCTCGACGAGCTGCTGGACGCGATCGAGCGCGTCAAGGATAATCCCAAGCCCACGCTCCTTCACATTGTCACCCAGAAAGGCAAGGGCTATCCGCACGCCGAGCAGCTTCCGGTCAAGTTTCACGGCGTCACGCAGTTTGACGTGGCGACGGGGACCTTCCATAAAGTCCCGGCCCAAGCGCCCACTTACACCTCGGTCTTTGGCCAGGCGGTCACGCAACTGGCGGAGAAGGATTCGCGGATTGTCGCCATCACCGCCGCGATGGCTGAAGGCACGGGGCTGGTGGAATTCTCCAAGCGCTTTCCGGCCCGCTTCTTCGATGTCGGCATCGCCGAACAACATGCGGTGACCTTTGCCTGCGGCCTGGCTTGCGAAGGAATGCGTCCGGTGGCCGCGATCTATTCGACGTTTTTGCAGCGCGCTTACGACCAGGTCATGCACGATGTCTGCTTGATGCGGGCGCCTGTCGTCTTGGCGCTCGATCGCGCCGGCATCGTCGGCCAGGATGGTCCCACCCACCATGGGCTTTACGACCTGGCGTACCTATCCGCTCTGCCCGGCATGGTCGTCATGGCGCCCAAGGACGAAAACGAGCTTCGGCACATGCTTTACACCGCCCTTCAAGTGGACGGCCCGTCCGCCTTGCGCTATCCGAGGGGCAACGGCGTGGGCGTGCCCCTGGACCCGGAATTCAAAATGCTCGAAATCGGCAAGGGTGAAATCCTGCGCGAAGGCGCCGACATTGCCATCCTGGCGCTCGGCAGCATGGTTTATCCATCGCTCGAAGCGGCCGTTAGGTTGGAAGAGGCTGGCCTCATCGCGACCGTGATCAATGCCCGGTTCGCCAAGCCGCTGGATGAGGAACTGATCTGCTGCCTCGCCGCCGAAAAGCAGTTTCTGGTGACCGCCGAAGAAGGCACGACCGCCGGGGGGTTTGGCTCGAGCGTCGCCGCTCTGCTCCAGGACCGCAAGATCCCGGCCAGCCTGCTGCGGATCGCGGTGCCGGACCGCGTCATTCCGCACGGCGCGTCCAATCTGCTCCACGCGAAATACGGCCTGGACGCCGACGGCATCGTCGAGCGCATCGAGCGGTTTGCGAGCGAGTCCCCCACGCGCCGCCAGATCAAGTACGGATCGTCCCCGCTCCGCTGATCCACGGCCCGGCGGGCGGATCGTCCTGCCGCCCCAACAGAGCGTGCGCCTTTCGGCCGGCAATCGCCGCGCGCTCGAGGACCTTTCTGCCCTTGGGGTGCCCCTCCACCATGGCAAAGGCTCCATCTCCGAAAGTCCGCCTTGACCGCGTGCTGGTTGCGCGCGGGCTGGTGGATTCCCGCGAAAAAGCCCAAGGGCTGATTTTGGCCGGCCAGGTTTTGGTGAATCAGCAAAAGGTCGAAAAAGCCGGCGCGCTCGTCACTTGG
>JAKAWO010000323.1 GCA_021827255.1 Acidobacteriota bacterium
TCGTCGCCATCCGTCCCGGCGGCGCCGCCGACCGCGCCGGACTCAGCCGCGACGACATTTTGATTGATGTGGACAATCAATCCCTGGCCATCAATAGCCTGAAAGGCATGCTGGGCATTTATCCACCGGGCGCCAAAGTCCCCTTTACCGTCCAGCGGCACTTGGCGCGCCACATGATTTGGGTCACCCTTGAGCCGCCCGCGCCCAACGTTTACCGGCTGGAGGATTTGCCCCACGCGACGCCGCAGGAGGTTGCCATCCGGAGAGCATGGCTTCGCTAGACGCCCGCCTTCAGACCCGGCGCGAGACGACCGGCCGCCGTCGGCCGCGTCTTAGGCCGTAAAGAATCACACCGGCTAGAGCTCCGATTCCGGCGAGGAGCAACGTTAAATTGTCAACGCGCTCCAGGAACCGAACGATTTGCGGCCATCGGCTGCCGAACGCAAAGCCCGCCGAGGTGATGACGACCGCCCATACCACCGCGCCGCTGAAGTTATAGGCGAAAAACCGCCGGTACGGCATTTCAAAAATGCCGGCCAGGATGCCGGCGAAGACTCGCAGCCCGGTAACAAATCGCCCCGCCAGCACTCCCCAATGGCCGTATTTGAGGAAAAGCAGTTCGGAGCGGTCAAAGGATTGAGAGAGCCTTGGGAAGCGGCGTAGAAATCTCTCAACCAAGCGCCGCCCACCGGCTTGTCCAATCCAGTAACCCAAACTGTCGCCAAGGGTGGCCCCGACCACGGCGACCGCAATCGCAGGGGCAAGCCGCAGACGGCCTTCCGAGGCCATGAATCCTGCCAACAGCAAGACAGTCTCGCCCGGAATCGGGATGCCGGCGTTCTCCAGCATCACGCCGAAAAAGATCACCCCGTAGCCGTAATCGCTGAAGTAATGCGCGAGCGTTTGATAAGCGATTTGAGCCACATCCGGAGCGCGCCGAGCGGGGCGACCTGGCAATCATAACCCAACCGGGCGGCTTTGCCTCCAGATTTCTGTACCGGCCTCCGCCAAACCTAGCCTAGGCCGGCGTCTGCGGCTGGGATTCGGACGCCGGCGAGGTACTCTTCCCCGCTCTGCGGACTCGGCGCCGCGCCACTTTGCCCCTCGTCACGGCGCTTGGAGCGTGCTAAACTACGCTCATTGTGCGGGTTCCGTTTCTCGAAAAAATCGAACAGCGCGTCGTGGTCTGTGACGGAGCGATGGGGACGATGCTCTATGCGAAGGGCATCGCGCTTCACCGCTGCTTTGACGAGTTGAACCTGAGCGCGCCGCAGCTCGTTAAAGAAGTTCACTTGAGTTATCTGCGGGCCGGGGCAGAGGTCATCGAAACCAACACCTTCGGCGCGAATCGTTATCGCCTGGCCAAGTTCGACCGGGCGGACCAAGCGCGTGAAATCAACCTGGCGGGGGCGCGCCTGGCTCGCGAGGCAGCCGGCGAAGACATTTACGTTGCGGGTTCGGTGGGGCCGCTCGACATCCGCCTGGAACCCCTCGGACCGACCTCGCGCGAGGAGGCGCGCGCCGCCTTTCGGGAGCAGGTTGATGCCTTGGCGGAGGGCGGCGTGGACCTGATCATTATTGAAACGATGACCGGCATGGAGGAGGCGCATCAAGCCCTCCTGGCGGCGCGCGAGGTCGGGACTTTGCCGGTCATCGTGCAAATCACCATCAGCGAAGACGGCAGCACGCCAGCGGGCGTCCGCCCGGAAGATTTTGCCCGCCGCCTCGACGCTTGGGGCGCCGATCTGATGGGCGTCAATTGCAGCCTTGGACCGGCCATTGTTCTCGAAACGCTGGAACGCATGGCCGCCGTCACGTCCAAGAAACTGACGGCCCAGCCCAACGCCGGCTTGCCGCAGATGATTGGCGGCCGCAGCCTCTATCTTTGCTCGCCGGAATACATGGCCAGCTACGCTCAGCGGTTTATCGAAACCGGCGCGCGGCTGGTGGGCGGCTGCTGTGGGACCACGCCGGAGCACATCAAGGCCATCAAGGCGGCGGTCAAGTCGCTGGCGCCGCGCGAGTCGCGCGGCGCCGTGGAAGCTCCCGCTCGCTCGGTGCAAGCGCTTGAGCCGATCCCGCTTGAAAAGCGCTCCCGGCTCGGCGCCAAGCTCGGCCGCGGCGAATTCCCGGTGGTGATTGAGATTACTCCGCCCAAGGGCTCTGACCCGGCGCGCGAACTCCAGGGCGCCGAGTATCTGCTCCAGCAAGGCGCCGACGCGGCGAACATTCCGGATGGCTTCGGGTCCACGGCGCGGATGAGCGCCCTGGTCCTGGCGGCGTTGATTCAGCAAAAAACCGGCCTTGAACCCCTGCTCCATTTCAGTTGCCGGGGGCGCAACCTGCAGAGCATCCAGTCCGATTTGTTGGGCGCGTTCGCGCTCGGACTTCGCAACATTTGGGCGGTCACTGGCGACCTGCCGCCCTTTGCCGCTTCTCCGGCCGGCACCACGGTCTTCGACATTGATTCCGTTGGCTTGGTGAACGTTCTCAGCAATTTGAATCGCGGCCTCGACGTGGGTGGCAACCCGCTCGGCGCGCAGACCGCCTTCTTGATCGGCGTGGGGCTGAACCCTTATGCGCTGAATGTCGAAGAAGAGATTCGGCGGTTCCGGTACAAAGTGGAGGCGGGCGCCAATTTGGGAGTGATTCGGCCGGTGTTTGACCCAGCCCGTTTGCGCGAATTCCTCGGTCGGCTGGGCGAAACCGGAATCTCACCGATTCCGCTGTTGGGTGGCATTTACCCGCTCACCAGCTTCCGCAGCGCCGAATTTATGAACAATGAAATGAGCATCCCCGTTCCACCTGCAATTTTGGAGCGCATGCGGAAGGTGGATACGGGCGATCAGGCGCGGGCCGAAGGCGTCAAAATTGCCCGGGAAATTCTGCTGGAGATCCGCGGCCTGGTTCAGGGAATCCAGATTGCCGCGCCTTTTGGCCGCTACGCCTTGGCCGTTGAGGTGGCTGAGGTGTTAGACTGCGGGTTCGGCGACCGCGCGAGCGCCGGGGCAAAAGGCTCCGAGCTGGCCTCGGGAGGGCTGAACTAGCCGCAGCACGCCTCCTGCTGACAGCGACCCTCCGCCGAGCACCGACCAGGGTAACGTCTGATGAATCCCAAACCGCCCCGAGCCGATTCTTTTGAGAAGAACCTCGAGCGCCTCGATTCCATTGTCCGCCAACTCGAAGACGCCGGCCTACCGCTCGAAAGGGCATTGCTGCTCTACGAAGAGGGCATGAAACTTTCCGCCGTCTGCCATCAGCAGCTCGCTGAGGCCGAAGGGCGGGTGCAGGTGC
>JAKAWO010000324.1 GCA_021827255.1 Acidobacteriota bacterium
CGTTCGGACTGGCGCCGTGGTGCTCGAAGGGGGGGCAATTGAAGTGAACGGCCGCGGCACGCTCATCGCCACAGAAGAGTGCCTGCTCGACCCGCGAATCCAGGTTCGCAATCCCGGCCTCGGCCGTGCCGATCTCGAGCGCATCTTCAGCGACTTTCTGGGGGCAAACAACGTGCTCTGGCTCGGCCGCGGCATCGCCGGCGACGATACTCACGGCCATGTGGACGATCTCTGCCGGTTCACCGGCCCGCGCACTGTCGTCCTCTGCCAGGAAACCAATCCCGATGACGCAAATTATCGCCCGCTTGAGGAAAATCGGGAACGCCTGGAGGGAATGCGCCTCGAGGATGGCTCGCGTCTGAAGATTGTTCGGTTGCCGATGCCCGAGCCGATTTTCTTCAACCGCCAACGTGTCCCGGCGAGCTACGCGAACTTTTACATCTCGAACGCCGCTGTCCTCGTCCCCACCTTCAATGACCCCAAAGACCGCATCGCGCTCGGCACACTCGCGGAATTGTTTCCCGGTCGGCCCGTCATCGGCATTCACTCGCTCGATTTGGTCTGGGGCCTTGGCACGCTCCACTGCATGACCCAGCAGCAGCCGGCAATCTGACGCTGCACACCCTTATTTGTAGCGCAACGCCCGCCATCCAGCGCTCCGCGTGTTCTCTATCGTTCGCGGCTTGAAAACCGGAAACGCGCCCGGCGTTACTCGCGGGGGTTCCCAGCACGTTGTTGAATGGCCTTGACCAGCGCCGCCAGATCAATCGGCCGGAAGAAAACTTTCTCAAAACCGCGGTGTTCTGCTGCGTCTTCGGGAAGCGTCGCGCGGCTGCCCAGCAACCACACCGGCGCGCGCTTTGTCCAGTTGCTCAAGGCGTCGAGATCGGCCGATGGCCGGTCGCTTTCGGAAAGGTCCGCCACTACCAGTGTTGGCAGCGTCCCCGCTTTCGACATGCTTGCCAGCGCGCTCGCCACCGTCGCGTGCGCTTCGACCCCAAAGCCTTCTTCGATCAATTGCGCCCGCAGGAGCGCCCGCAGTCTCCACTCGCTTCCCGCCAGGATAATGCGCCTCATCCTTTACGAGTATAAGCCGAACCTATCTAGTGGTTGGCAGGCGCACGGCGGACCCGTACTTCAATTCCACCGTCAGCCCCGACCCTATGCTAAGCTACTGGGCCGGAGACGCCCGGCCCGGCGTTCCGCTCCCGGCGGTCGCCGGGTGAGCGTTTCCAATGTTCAAGGTGAGATCGTGCAAGTTCTTGTCTCAGGTTCAACGGGGCTGATTGGCAGGGCACTGGTGCCGGCTCTCGAAGCCGCCGGCCATCGCGTCACGCGCCTGGTACGGCCACCGCTCGCTCCGGGGGAAGACTCGCTTCTGTGGAATCCGCCAGCCATCGGGCCTGAGTCGGACGCCCTACAGGAATTCGACGCCGTCATCCACTTGGCCGGTGAGAGTGTCGCGCAACGCTGGACGGAAAATCAGAAAGCGCGCATCCGCAGTAGCCGCGTTACAGGGACGGCCCTGCTGTCTCACGCTCTAGCTGCCGCGCAGATTCCGCCTCGCGCTCTCATCGTCGCTTCCGCCGTAGGCTACTACGGAGACCGCGGAGCGGAGCTGCTGAGCGAGGATAGCCCCCCAGGCAGGGGTTTTCTGGCTGAGATTTGCCGCGATTGGGAAGCTGCCACCGAGCCGGCCGCCTCGAACGGGCTCCGCGTCGTCAACCTGCGCTTCGGCCTAGTCCTCAGCCGCCAAGGCGGCGCGCTCGCCCGCATGCTGCCACCCTTCCGCATGGGGCTGGGGGGCCCCGTTGCGGGCGGCCATCATTACATAAGTTGGATCACCCTCGACGACCTGGTCGGTTCGATCCTCTTCGTGCTCGCTCAAAATTCCCTGCGCGGCCCGGTCAACGCCGTGGCTCCGAATCCCGTCACCAACGCTGAATTCACTCGCGCCTTAGCGAAAGTCCTCCGTCGTCCGGCGGTTCTCCCGCTGCCCGCCTCGGCCGTTCGCCTGATGTTCGGTGAGATGGGGCAGGAGCTTTTGCTCTCCAGCCAGCGCGTGGAACCCGCCCGCCTAATCGCGGCCGGCTTCCACTTCGGTTTCCCTGACCTTGAGCCGGCACTGCGCCACGCACTGCAAAAGTCCTAGCCACAAGGCTCTGGCCAGACCCAATCGCCCGCGTCCGCCTATTGCATCTCGGACGGATTTTGGGTTGAACCCGCTGTTTGTGCCGATGCCGATTCCTGGCCGGGAATCTGCGGAACCATCACCGTCAGCGTCACGCGGCGGTTCATCTCCCGTCCCTTCAGCGTTCGGTTCGAATGGGCGGGCGCATCCTCGCCATATCCCATCCGGTAGATCTTTACCAGCGGGATGTCGCCGTTCAATGTGATGTAACGAACCACAGTGTCAGCCCGGCGCTTACTGAGCATCAGGTTGTATCGCTTTGGTCCGGTCGTATCCGTATAGCCCTGCACTTGGATCACATAGTGTTTGAGCAATTTGAGCTGCTGCACGAAGTCATCCAGCTTCTGCTTATCTTTGGCTGACAAGCGGGCCCGGTTGAATCCAAACAGAACAGTCACGTGCTGGCCGGGCGCGTAGTTGTCAATGTTCTCAGCCACTTCCGTGGCATGTTGGGCCTTAGTAAGCCCCTTCTCGGCCGTCTGATTGGCGGTCCACGCGTGCTGGTCAGCGGTTTGCGCGGCCTGATTTGCCTTGTCGGCGTCGTTCTGCGCTTCCGAAATCCCGGTTTCAGCCCGCCGGTCAACACTCTTAATATCCTTCGCGTTTCTGCTGGTCTTCCGATTCAGGGCGTGAATTCCTGCCTCCAGCGGGGCCATTGAGTTGCGGACGAATTTCTTGGTGGCGCAGCCTGCCGTCGTGAGAGCTAGAGCTGCAACCAAAATTGCGGCGGACTTCATAGTTTGTACTCGGTGCATTGGCGATCCTCCTTAGGCTCCCCAAACCCTTTCGACACTCATCCAGCACCTCACTCACTGGCAAGCGGATTGCCAAACGCCAGCCCTCGTAAGATCATAGAAATCAGCAACAAACCGAACGCGGCGGATGGGCCGGGAGGTAAAGACAGCGGCTGGCCTGCAAAATTTTCCATCAGCCACCGTCATCCGGGCGATTAGTTGTATCTGGAAAGCCGCAGATCTTCACGCGGGGCCCGAGACAACTGTTGTGCCTCGATGATAATGTCCCCTTTTGTCCTCGATAGAAATGTCCCCTAATAGGATCTCCGAGAGGAGGTCCGATGGGGGAGAACGGAGATGAGCAAGAG
>JAKAWO010000325.1 GCA_021827255.1 Acidobacteriota bacterium
GGGGGCAGCCGCCGGCCTGGCCACGCTGATCGCGGTGGTGGTGGCTAACGCGATCGGCGTCGCCACCATCGCGTGGACGTGGTATGTTGTCATCGGAACACTGGTGACTTTTGCAGTGGGCTGGGCGGCAAGCGTAGCCTCGCCGGCGTCCGGGACAGCGCCGTCGCCCTGACCGGTAGATTCACCCTGCGCCGCGAAGTCTATGAAAGGCGGAAGCCATGAAAAGAGCCTTTGGGGGAGCGTGTTTAGTGTCGCTCTTGGCCGCGGGAGCCTTGTCCGGGGCGCAGGCCAACGCGGCTTACCAGAACCTGGCGGCTGCGAGACTGGCCCGCGAGGTCCGGCAGCAGCGCAAAGCGCAGCGGATAACTGCGGTCAAGCTGTTCACGAACGATGACGTTCGAGCGCGCGCGGCGGCAAGCGGAGCAGCGGTCGGGCCCGGAGTTTCCGAGGGCATCGAAGGACCGTACTTTTCTGACCGTGACCGCATTGGCCGGTCCATCATCGCAGCCATCCACCACACGCGCAACTCGCTCGATATCGCAATGTTCAGCTTCACGGACCGCCGGATTGAGGCGGCGATCGTCGCGGCCGCGCGCCGCGGAGTGCGAGTCCGCGTCGTCGCCGACCGAAGCCAGGCTTACGACCGCCATTCCGAAATTCCCTATCTTCGTTCAGCGGGAATCGAGATGCGCCTCAGCGGCGGCTACCGGGGGCAGCGCTCGATCATGCACGATAAATTCGCGGTGTTTGACGGCCAGCTCGTGGAAACGGGAAGCTTCAACTGGACGATCAGCGCGGAAGACTACAATTACGAAAATGCGCTTTTCCTGTCCGACCCGCAAACCGTCGCCCGGTATGAAAATGAGTTTGACCGCATTTGGTCTCGGGCGCAATGACCGGACCGCTGATGAAGGGAGCGAGCGCCGCGCGAGCATGAGGTGAGAATCTCTGCAGGTCGGCGCAGATTTACTGTTTGTTCTGCAGGGCTGGCAAGATATATCGCGCAATGTAGTCCGCAAATTGGCCGCGAACTCGGCTGGTGATGGGAGCGGGAGCAGGCGGCGCGCCGCCTGAAGCGCGAAGATAGAGGTCGCCTGGCTCGCCGAAGGGCCCGGCGTGAATCTTCTCAAACGTTTCACTGTCGGAAACCGCGAACTTAAAAATCTGCCGGGGCGGGTAGGTCTTTAGCTGAACGGGCGTCAACTTGGCGACCGAGCGGACGTGAATTTCAAGCCGCCCGAAGAAGTTGTCCTTGTTGTAATCCACGCGTAGAACGCGCTGATATTCCTGCGCTGGGTTCTTGGAGCTTTTATAAAGGCCCGCAAGAATGCAGAAGTCCTTCAGCTTGCCCCCGTAAGAATCATTCAGCAGTTGGTATAACTGGTAAGAAGGATTGCCAGAATTGACCGGCTGACTTCGGTGCCTTCGCTTGGCGAAGGCGCGTCCCGCGAAAGGACTGAGAACGATGGCGCCCGCCAAAACGACTGCCGAACATTTCGCCGCCATTTCCCCTCCCCGCCGATTGGCGCCGGATGATTCACAGAGCACCCACCGCGTCAAGCCGAGCGGCCAAGGCCAGGATACCACTGTGTCAGGCAGAATCAAGCCCGCCGAAAGCACGCTCCGCCGCTCCCACCTTGTGGCCAGCAGGGCCGCCGCTCGAGAAGCATCTCGCGCGAGTTAACGGGAGGCGTTGACCTCGGCGAGGGGCGGGTAGAGCAAGTATTTGGCTCGCATATGGCGAAATTTCTGTAGGGGCGTTTGCCACTCATATTGAATGTAGCGCGGATCCACACCGGACTTGATCTGGTCCACTACCCATCGCGCGCCAATGAGCGGCAAGGTCTTGTCAATCTCGAAGTCGTTGGGAAAGAGCCGATAGAGCGCCGAAGCCAGCTCGACTCCCATCTCCGGCGTGTCGAGCGCCTGCCGGTCTATCAGGAGGATCTGAACGCCGTGGCAAAGCTGACCGGCGAACTTATTGCTGCGGGGCGTGAGATCTTCAGGAATGAAGCGAACGCCTTGAATGCGGCGGGCATTGAGGTAAGCGGCAAGTTTTTTGCCGCCCATCCAGGGCGCGCCCAGCCATTCAAAGGGCCGGCCGGTGCCGCGGCCGACGCTGACGTTGGAGCCTTCAATCATCGCCACGCCGGGATAAAGCGTGGACTCGGCGAGCGTGCGCAGGTTGGGCGAGGGGTTGATCCACTTGAGGCCGGTCTCGTCATACCAATCGGTGCGCTCGTACCCTTGCATCCGGATAACGTGCAGCCGGACATGAAGGTGCTCTTCGTGATCGTACATTTCCGCCAATTCACCGGCGGTCATGCCGTAGCGGAGGGGAAGCTCGAAATATCCGACGAAGGAGCGCAAGTCAGGGTCGAGGATGGGGCCTTCGACAATCGAGGCCTCGATCGGGTCGGGCCGGTCCAAAACGTAAAAAGCAAGGCCGTGCTGGCCGGCCGCCTCCAGGCCATAGCCTAGGGTCGTGATGTAAGTGTAAAAGCGGACGCCCGCGTCCTGAATGTCATAGACGAGCGCGTCCAAGCCCCTCAGTTCGGCGGCGGTCGGCCGGCGCGTGCGTCCGTAAAGGCTGTAAACCGGAAGTCCCGTCGCCGCCTCGCGGGTTGAGTGAACAGGTCGGTTGACGTTGGCGTAGAGGCCGCTCTCGGGGCTGAACAGGGCCACGAGCTTGACTCCCGGCGCATGGTCGAGGACTTCATACGCCGGCCTTCCCTCACTGTCCACAGCGGGACTGTTGGTGATGAGGCCAATCCGCAAGCCGCGCAAGGGCCCGAAATGTTCCGCTTCTAAAACGTCAATTCCGGTTTTCACCTGGCCGTTGCGCGGGCCGCTGATGCGATAGCTGCACATCAGCTCGTAATAGCCGGTCAGCGACTTGCGGCTGTTGAGAATCTTTCGCTCGGAAACCGGGCCCAGCGCCGCGGCCACGTTGGTTGCAATCCTCGCCTCAAGAGAAATCACGTTGCCGGTGCCGTTGGGATGGACACGGTTGGTGAGAACAATCACGTAAGTGTCGGAGACAGGATCAATCCAGAGGTCCGTGCCGGTGAATCCGGTGTGGCCGAAAGAGCCGACCGGGAACAACGCGCCGCGATTGGAGGCAAAAGGCGAATCAAGATCCCAGCCCAGCCCGCGCACGGCCATTTTGTCCGGCGGCTGCTGGGGGGTGGTCATTTTCTCGACGGAGAGTGGGCTGAGGATGCGAACGCCGTCGTCGGTGCCCCCGTTCAAAAGCATTTGGCAAAAGATGGACAGATCGCGCGCGTCGG
>JAKAWO010000326.1 GCA_021827255.1 Acidobacteriota bacterium
ATTGGCAACACGAATTGCGGGGTGGCCCTTTACGACTCCAGCGGCAACACGATCTCCTCGAACATCATTTTCGAGACGCAAGGGACTGCTGGAGTGTTCGTCTGCGGGAACGGAAACACCGTGACAGACAACACCATCTCGGATAGCCTCCCGGCCGGCGTGGACCTGTCCTGCCACAACGTGACAGCACCCGGTGCGACTGCCAACAACAATGACGTCAGCAAGAACACGATCAACGGGGCCCTTTTCGGAGTGGCGATGCAGTCCGGAGCCACCGGGAACGTGTTGAAGAGCAACACGTTCTTCAACGTCGATCACGTCAACGCCACCCAGATGCCCTAGCAATAATGTCCTGAGGGTCTTGATTCGGGGCCGGGGCGCCTTGCCGGGGCGCCCTGGCCCAATGTGCGTTTACCGCTGCGGCCGCTTCGTACTTCTCAACCCCGTGTCCGTTTCCGCTCCATTCTGCGCCGACCACAAGATGTAGGGGGGCCGGTTTTGCGCGGCTCTGTCTCCTATCCCTCGTCCTCGTTGACTTGCCCAAGGCCCCGCCCTAAGATGCCTCTGGCGTGGGGAACCCCCTATCTATGATCGGCAAGACCGTATCTCACTACCGTGTCGTCGAGTGTCTCGGTGGCGGCGGAATGGGTGTGGTGTACCGCGCCGAAGACACTGATCTGGGTCGCCATGTCGCCCTGAAATTCCTCCCCGCCGAGGTCTCCAAAGATCCCCAGGCACTCGAACGTTTCCAGCGCGAGGCTCGCGCCGCCGCGTCGCTGAACCATCCGCACATCTGCACGATTTACGAGATCGGGCGGCACGAAGGCGAGTCGTTTATCGCGATGGAGCTGCTGGAAGGCCACACACTCAAGCGTCGCATCAGCGGCAAGCCGTTGCCTCTCGACTTATTGCTCGATCTGGGCATCGAGATCGCGGAAGGCCTTGAAGCGGCCCACGCCAAAGGTATCGTTCATCGTGACATCAAGCCCGCGAATATTTTTGTCACCGAGCAAGGCCACGCGAAAATCCTCGATTTTGGTTTGGCGAAGCAAGCGCCAAAAGGCGGCGACGCAGCCGGCGGGGCCATGACACTCGACGCCGCCGCGCCCACCCTTGCCGAAGAACAGCTCACCAGCCCAGGCACGGCCATCGGCACTGTCGCTTACATGAGTCCGGAGCAGGCGCGGGGCGAGAAGCTCGATGCCCGCACCGATCTCTTCAGTTTCGGAGCCGTGCTTTACGAGATGTCCACCGGCCGGCAGGTGTTCGACGGCGAAAGCGCGGCGGTGATTTTCACGCAGATTCTGAAAGAAGCCCCTCCCTCGCCGCGAGCCTTGAATCCCAATCTTCCACCGAAATTCGAGGAATTGATTCTCAAGGCGCTGGAGAAAGACCGTCACATGCGCTATCAGATAGCAGCGGGAATTCTGGCTGACCTGAAGCGCCTGAAGCGGGATCTCGGCACCGGAAGCCGGTCCACTGTGGCGACGTCGGAGGCGAAAGCGGCTCCCCGGGACTCCCGTCCATCGCACGACACCCAAGAGGAAAAATCCATCGCCGTGCTGCCGTTTGCCAACATGAGTCCGGATTCGGATCAAGAGTACTTCAGCGACGGCTTGGCCGAAGAGGTCATCAATCTTTTGGCGCAGATGGCCGCGCTGAAGGTGATCGCACGCACGTCGTCATTCGCCTTCCGGGGCAAGGAGCAGGACGTTCGACAGATCGCCAGCGCCCTGAATGTTACGCACGTTCTGGAGGGCAGCGTTCGCCGCTCCGGAAGCCGCATTCGCGTCACCGCGCAATTAATCAACGCGGCCGACGGGTCTCATCTCTGGTCGGAACGATATGACCGGGAACTAAGCGACATTTTCGCCATTCAGGACGAAATCTCGGCGGCGATCGCCAGGGCGTTGCGGGTCAAGCTCTCGGGAGATGCGGCTCCGGAGCGTTATACGCCGAAGCTCGAAGCGTATGAGGCTTTTCTGAAGGGCAGGCATGAGCAGGCTAAAATTACGCCGGAGTCCATGGAACTGGCCCGGCGATGCTATGAGCAGGCATGCAAGCTTGATCCCGCTTTCGGGCTGGCTTATGTCGGACGGGGACATTATTGGTTCTGCCAGTCCCATTTTGGCCGGCGCCCTGCCCGTGAGTGCCTGCTTGCGGCGCGTGCCGAGGCAGAGCGCTCTTTGCAGATTGATCCGTCACTTCCGGACGCGCACGCGCTCCTGGGGCTGGTGGCTGCGACGTATGATTTTGATTGGGCCGCTGCCGATCGGCACTTCGATTTCCCCATGGCGAAACAAGCCGGCGTCGAGTTCATCCGGCCTTTGTACAGCGGATTTCAGTTCTTGCGCGGCAATGTAGAGCAAGCGATCGAGCTGGCGCAGCGCGTGATTGAGGAAGACCCGCTCGAAGTGTGGCCCCGGATGAATCTGCATGCCTTTCTCCAGGCAGCGGGCCGCGACGATGAAGCCCTTGAGCAATTGAAGAAGGCGTTGGAACTGGACCCGAACCAGGTCGTGGCCTTGGTATCCATGGCGATGATTTACGCGGACAAAGGCGACCTTCGGGAGGCCATCAAGATCGCACGCCGGGCCCACGCAGTTGGGCCGTGGTTGCCCGAATCCCCGGCCGTGCTCGCCGCGCTCCTGAAGCGCAGCGGAGAAGAATTCGAATCGAAATCCCTCGCGAGCGAACTTGGCTCCGGCGACGTGCCGGGGGATGCCCGTGCCCATGCGGTTTTTCACCTGCTGTGTGGCGACATCGAGCAGGGAGCCGATTGGACGGAAAAGGCAATCGAAGAGCGCGACGGTTCGATGATGTACTATCTCCGCTTTGTGGTCTCAAAGGGACTCCGAGCCAGCCACCGCTGGCCCAAAATCGCGAAGATGATCAACCTGCCTTCCTGAGCGCCGACCCGCCTGCAGCGCCGTAGCTTCAGCGGAGGCGGGCCGCAAATCTCCCTCGCCTCCTTACGTAGAACCACCCCTCGCGCTCCGAGTCGCATCGCGCGAAAATGCCGTCGCGTGCAGATAAAAGCGGCCCTTTACTCGCGCAAAGGAGGAAGCATCACATGCCGAGGCTTGCATGGAGAGGGAATCGGCTCGCTCGCGGGAGGAGGGAAGCAACCCCCAATTCGGCCGCCACCGCCCACCCAAAAGAGGCCCAAAAAGTGACACCCTGCAAAAATTATCCTGCTGAAAAAAAACCACCTACCGGCTTTTTTGCTCGACATGGTGTGACACCCTGCGAAGCCCCTCCGCCCTCGCCCGACAGCCTCCCAGAGAGC
>JAKAWO010000327.1 GCA_021827255.1 Acidobacteriota bacterium
GGTCATCACCGTGGCGCTGCCGACCACCGGCGGCCGAGTCCTGAAAATCCGCCAGGGGACGACTCCGGAGCGCGCGCCCAGGGCCATCTACGCGACCCTGAAGATGCCGGCGGAAGTCATGAAGCCGGTCAAGACCTGGCATGAGGCGAGCCCCCTAGTGACGGAATGAAAACGCAAGCCCATGCCAACAAAGCCTCTCGCTCAGCCAAGCGCGGAAGTTGGGCTAATGGCTGGCTGTTTCTGTATGCTTCGCGGCCGGCGCCTTGTAATGATAACCCGCGCAGCGAACTTTTTACCCGCTCCCAAACCTGCGCCCGGCGTTTAGATGTAGCTCGCCTGTGGATATAACTAACTGAACTCAAAAGGGTTGCCACAAGCAGCCGCAGCATGGAAGGAGACCTGCCTAAGAGCATGAGGGCACGTGCCACGAGTGTGTGGCGTGGCGGGATTGCAAGTTTGATGGAGATGGAAGGAGGTCGGTAATGCAAGGAATGAATCGAAGCAAGTTGCTCAGTGCCGCTATGTTGGCAGGCGGGTTGGCGGCGAGCGTATGGGCTATTCCTCAAAACCTGTCACAGGCTGCTACAAAGGTCAATAGCCAGGCGACGAGCTCGACAGGAGCGTTCGCGGCCGCGCGAAAAGGCTCAGCAGGCGTTCGAGCGGGAACCAAGGTTTCCGCCGCGCTTGAATCCTCACTTGACGCCCGCACGGCGAAGCCAGGGGATCGCGTGGTGGCCCGGGTCAGCAAAAACGTCAAGCAATATGGTCGCGTGGTCATTCACAAGGGCGACCGGTTGATCGGCCGTGTGACGCAAGTTCGCACCGGCGCCCGCGGCAAGGGCGGGTCGAGCATGGCGGTAGCTTTCAACCAACTGGAAAGCGGCGGGACGACGACCCAATTGAATACTGTCCTGAAGTCTGTCTTCGTAGCCCAGGGACAAGGCGGCATGGCTCCCGAGCCCATGCAGGGTCCACCGCCGATGCCCATGATTGCTCCGGCCTCCAGAGGGGGCGGCGGCTTGCTGGGCGGCGGCGGAAGCGTAGTGGGGGGCGTAGCCTCAACGGTAGGCTCAACGGTCGGTGGAGCGGCCTCGGCCGCGGGCGGGCTCGGCTCGACGGTTGCGGGCGCTTCCCAGGCGTCGCTGGGCCGAACCGCGGCGGCGGGGCTGGCGACGCCGATGGGCGCTATTCATTTGGGCGCTGAAGGAAGCGCGCAGTCCTCGAGCGGGGTCAACTCCGTGCTCAGCACGCGACGGGGCGACCTGCGGCTCAACTCCGGGACACAACTCCAGTTTCGCGTGGCGGCCGAAGGACAAGCAGGACGCACGCGCCGATGAAGGTCTGGCAGCGGGCCACCGGCGGGCCAATGCGCTCCGCCTTACGCCGTTGGCTTGCGCGAGCCTAAGCTCTCCAGGCTCCGCCGGCGGGCGATTCACTTCTTCAGCCCAAAGCAATAGACCCGCGAGTCGTGATCCACAGCGTAGATGCGGCCGGTCGCGAGGGCCAGACCGCTGAAATGCACCCAGCCTGTCATGCTGTCGCCGCTCGTGTAAAGAACCTTGCCGGTTAGCGCATCGAGCGCATAGAGAATGGCATGGTGGGTGTTCGCCATCCGTTCTTGATTGGTGAGGATACGCTTGCCGTAGTGGCCAGGACTCGAAACCACCGGTGCGCCAAACGTCTGCTGCGGATTTTCCCCGGTTGAAAGGCCGAACAGCACGCCGTTGGCGACGACCGGCGGCTCGGGGCGGTTGAAATCTCGCGAAACCCATTGCGGCACAAGCTTCGGTTTGTGGGTGCGCGCGCCGTATCCGACCTTGAACGCCATCAGGCAACCGTCCGGATCCGGGCCATGGGTCAGTGGGAACTTGGGCGCCTCTTTTGAAATGGCTCCCCACACAGGGACATAGAGCCACGTTTCTCCCTGGGCGTCGCGCCAAGTGGCAAATCCCCCCCAAATGCCATTTTCCTCGTAGGCGCGTTCATCGTTCGACAAGCGCAAGGTTTCGAGCGGAGTCTGGTGATCCCCGCCGCCCAAGCGGTCCGCGTTGAGAAGATAAAGTGTTCCGCCTTTGCCGCCCGCCGCCAGCAAATGATAATTCCCGTGCGAGAACCAGGCGGGACTCGTAGAACCCAGGTCGAGATCGTAGCGCGTCAGAAGGTTGTAGTCATTCGGACTGTAATAGTCCACGACCTTCAGGCTCGGCATTTTGACCGCAATGACGCTGCTGCCATATTCCCCGGCAGCCGGGTCATTAGGACCATCGCCTGTCTCGGCGTAAAGCCGGTGGCCCTCGCCGGCTGTCACGCCGCCGCGCCCCCAAATGCCGGAGCCGCCCCCCTTCGCCACCAGGAGGTCGTGGATCACGGGTCGCATCGGGTGACGAACATCCAGGGCATAAATGCCGGATTGCGCCCCCGCGCAGCCCTGAGAAATCGAGGTGTAAATGACGCCGTGTAAAAGGTTCAGGCTCCAGTCCTTTGAGTAAGGCGGGACAAATTGGACGGGGCCAAACCTGATTCGGCCTGTTCCCAGGTCAAGACCATAAAGCCTGCCGTCGGCGGCCAATACATAAATGAGGCCGGCGCGCGGATCAATAGTTGGAGTGGCATTGAGGTTGTTGGGGCAGAGCCACATGCCCGGATTTTTGGGAAGCACCTGGCTGCGGAAAGTAAGCGTCCAGACCAACCGGCCCGTGGCGGCGTCGAGCGCAAAGACATGATCTGAACTGCCCGCCACATAGACGAGGGTTTTGACCCCTTGTGGCGTTGTCACGCGACTGGCCACCAGTGGCGCGGTCAGCGCCGTCAGTGACAACGGCTGGTTATTAAGTTGCACCTTCCATTTCAATTCCAGTTTGCTGACGTTTTTGGCGCCGAGCGTGGCTTCGCCTCGCGCCCAGCCCGTTCGCTGCGGGTCGTGTCCGAAAGTCAGCCAGTTGCCAGCGCGGAGCGGCAAGGAAAGCGCCAGAAGGATGAGAAACGGTCCCGAAAAGCAACCGATCTTTCGAGCTGTGACTAATTTCCTTCGAACTGTCCTTAACAAAGATTGAACCATGGCTGTTTCCCTCTCTCCTGGAGGCGACATCTTACGCCGGGCGGCCGGCTGCGTCCAGTCGAAGTGTGTGAATTGTCAAAGCTCTTTAGAAATGTCCCCTTTCTTACCTCGTTAGAAGTGTCCCCTCTTTTTGTTTTTGGTTTTCGTTTTTCTTTTTGCTCTTGTTCATGCTTTTGTCGCTGGCCGTGCCCGGAGCGTAGCCCTGCGGAGCCCGAAGGGCGGAGCG